>JAJZPZ010000029.1 GCA_021847795.1 Nitrospirota bacterium | reverse complement strand
GCCACGTCCGTCTTGAGCGCCTTGTTAGGCGTTTTGCTTTCTATATATAATGTATCCGGGCAGAAATCCAACCCATTCATCCATTGGATGCTACCGAGAAATGGCTTGACGGAATTAAATATGCGTCGGTCTTTTAATTGTTTGAAAATGCCTTTATCCAGATAAGGCTTAACATCAAAAACCCTCTCTTCACCATTTTCAAATACAATACTCAATGTATAATCCTCATTTGGATGAACTTTCTTTATTCTTGGATTCATTATTATCCCCTTTTTATTTAAGAGGTTCTATTTTGAATATTTCTTGCCCTGATGAAGCAAGTTCCCAATCTGCCATTAAGTCCTCTTTATGTATTTCTATCCATGCCTGGACCAGTCGTGCCTTGTTCTGTGGTATTTCCCCCTCTACTAAATTTCCGTCCGGAATGGAAAACACGGCTTCATGCTCTTGATAACGGACATGGATATGTGGTAATTGATGTTGTCTGTTGTCGAAAAAATACAGAGAGACAATTATGCCGTAAAACATTGAAATGATTGCCATTAATTTAGTCCTCCTTTCTATATTTTACCATTATTAGGCATGTATTTATAAACTGAAAGGCGCCGTATCTGAGTTGAATGTTCCCACAGGATCAAAGTATTGGGTGCAGCGACTCGTTAGTGTAGTGTCTCATAAACGACTGGTGTTATTCCTTCTTGTCTTGCGAGTGCGTGGTAACGTGCAGCCCGGCTGAATTTTTTCCAAAGTTTGTTTGCAGCGTGAGAGTTTTTCAATGATTGATTCTACTGTTGCTGTCCAGACGAAAGGCTGCGGGTTTGTATTCCAAGCTCCGAGGTATTCATCAATTGCAGCAACAAGGTCAGCGACACTGACAAAGGCGCCATGGCGAATCCTTTTCCCCGTCAACTCTCCAAACCAGCGCTCTATCAAATTCAACCAGCTCGAACTGGTCGGAATGAAGTGAGGCACAAAACGTGGATGCCGCTGCAGCCAGCTTTGGACTTTTGGGTGCTTATGAGTTCCGTAGTTGTCCATCACCACATGTAGCTTTATTTTCGGAGGAAACTCAGCATCAATGCGTTTCAAGAATTTGAGAAACTCCTGATGACGATGCCGAGCGTAACACTGTCCGATCACTTTGCCTTGCACCACTTCGAGCGCCGCAAAAAGCGTCGTGGTACCGTTGCGCTTGTAGTCATGAGTCATGGTTCCACATCGACCTTTCTTCAAAGGCAATCCCGGTTGCGTACGATCTAATGCCTGAATCTGACTTTTCTCGTCCACACAAAGCACCAGTGCTTTCTCCGGAGGATTGAGATAAAGACCCACTACGTCGGTGAGTTTCTCGAAAAACCTTGGATCACGCGACAACTTGAACTGCTTGATCCGGTGTGGTTGGAGACCGCGACTTTGCCACACCCGATTGACCGTTGACTTGCTTACCCCTTGCTTCTCAGCCATCGTCCTGCAACTCCAGTGCGTAGCGCCTACAGGCTTGGTTTGCAGCGTGGCATTCACAACTTCCTCAATCTTCTCTGCCGCCAACTGTGTTTTACGTCCGCGGCCTGCTGCCACTTCCCAAAGACAATCCGGTCCTTCACTACAGAAACGCTGCCGCCACAATGCCACGGTCTTATAGTTGATCTGCATGTTCCCGGCGATATCTTTGTCTTGTCTCCCCTTTGCCGCTTCTAATATTATCCGACAGCGTTGTGCGACCTGCTGCGGTGTATGATGAGCACTAACCCAACGCTTCAATTCTTGGCTGTCTGCATCACTTAGTGTTATTGGCATAGCGCGCCTCGACATGAACATAGTTTATCACAAAACAATATATAACACCAGCTATTTAAGGGACACTACACTAGATGCTGACGGGCATTAGCGGGAGGCCTGCTTTATGGCCGAGCCACCATGTGCCCCTGGTTTCCCAACTCTACTTGAAGTTCTTCAAATACGTGACTCTTTGCTCTGTTATTTGCACAAAGCAGTCCTTGATCATAACGGTTTCGAGGGTTCCACCCTCCATTTCTTTACCAGCCTGTGCACATTTTGACTCTTTTCCCTTGATCCATGCGACTTGTTCTTTCTTTAATGCTGATTTACGGGATTCTTCTAATCTGGACATTGTCTGTTTGTAAATGTTGTTAAGTTCTTTGTCAACGGCAGCATATTTTCTATTAAGACATTCAATTTGTTCAGCGGTAATTGAAAGATCGAGTCTCTTACAAATACCACTTTGCTCAACGGATGAGCTTTGACTTTGATTGGGAAGTGGTGCTTGCGTTTGGGGTTTTTCCGTTGTTGCATCGGATGCTGACGTGTTAACGGTTTTTCCGGATGATGGAGTACTGACAAACCTATTCAGATCATTAGTGGAGATTGCCCTCACGAATGAAAGGTCGTCCTGTGTTCCGTCATTCAGAGTAAGGACGAGATGAAACGTCTTATGTTCTTTGTCCCATATTTGTCGTAACGTCCAGACCCCGGGTTTGCCTGTAACAAGGAGCACGTTAAGATTGACCGTTTTATTATTGTTGTCGCTCGCACCTACCGTTACAGGAATAACGTTATCCCCAATAGCGAACATCATCTTCTTTTCATCATAGTTAACGGTGATCATTGCCCCATCCTTTTGTGCCCGCCATACTCCGGAAATCTCCTTTAACAAATTGTTTTCGGATTTGGTACAACTAAGCAAAGAAAGGCAGGCTACTGCGATAAGTAATAGTCTTTTTATTCCTCCTCCTCTTCTTGGCTAACCAGTTATTAGATAGTTTCTCGATAATAACAGAATGGTTATGTGCAGTCAATGTAAAAAGGTACGATCTCCTTGACCATCTATCTGTTTTATTGGCAAAATAGTTGCCCGACTAATATTCCATTTGTAATATTAGTGAGTTGATGACCAATACCATGCAAGGGGTCCAGGGGCAGGCTTGCAGATGGGAGGAAGGCGCGGGGTCAGGCGGGTTCGTGAATTTAGCAGTCCATCATAGTTTCCGCTTGAAACACTCAGGAAAACCTGCCGTCTCACGTACGCAGGTTTCTGTGAGAAACTTTAAAAGTCGTTTTAAGGCTTCATATAGTACTGTTGTTTTTCGAGAGGGCAGGATTACGAAACATACTTCTTTTTAAGCCCCCTCTGAGGGGCGGCGCCTGTGACAAACAATACTTTAGCTCACAATTGTTCTCCTTATTTGCCCCTGTATTGCTCGTCGCTGACCTTTTCCATCCATTCGGCGGCTTTATCGTCGAGCGCTTCCTGAATGGCGATATGGGTCATTCCCGAGGTTGCCGTGGCCCCATGCCAGTGTTTCAGCCCCGGCGGTATGCGGACAACATCACCTTCCCTGATTTCCTCAATTGGACCGCCCCATTGCTGAACCCAACCGGCGCCGGCAGTCACTATCAGTATCTGTCCGAACGGGTGGGTATGCCATGCCGCCCTGGCCCCTGGCTCGAACGTGACGCGGGCGCCGGAGGCGCGCAAGGGATCGTTCGCTTTGAACAGGGGATCGATGCGTACGGAACCCGTGAAGTATTCAGTTGGTCCTTTACTGGAAGGCTGCGAACCGCTTCGCGAGATGCTGATTCCCTGCGGCACTTCATTTGAAGCGGCTGCCCCTGATGTGACTCCTGTCTGCTGTGAGTGTTTCATTTCCGTCCTCCTTGATTTACGGGCGCAGCAGCGCCTTGATCGCGCGGCGCTCGTCCATCGCGAAAGATTTGAATAGGGTCAACCCTTCATTGTCGGAGCGGCGCGTTCCTCGAAGCGCACGTCGCGCGGACCGTGGAGAATTGTTCCTTTCATGGCTTATCCCTCCTCTCGTCGTTTAACGTACGGGTACCCGCCATCTACCACGAGTGTGTGGCCGATCACGAAGCTTGTGCCAGTGTTCAGTAGGCTTTGCTCACATCTATTTGCCGCCTTATTTATGATTATATTGTACTGCTAAAAGAACAAAGCAGATAGACCAATCCTGTTCATTAGGAGATTCTGGATGGATGAAGTTGACAAACAACCGGGAGGTGATACAATTTGCTTAAATAACATGACAGATTGACCGCCTATCGCAGCCTTCTGCATTTTCTTCGGGGCGAAGCTTAATAATACATTTCATCCAATGTTGCTTGCAATGTACAGCAGGAGCGTTCAGCCTGATGATCATGCGAACTGTTCATCTGCTCTTCTTGATCTTTTCCATTGCTATCCAGGAGGCGGGGATACTGCCTGCAGACGGCGCTGTCGGGCCTGGCGAAAAAATATTCGCGCAGAAGTGCTCTGCATGCCACACCATAGGCGGTGGCCCAAGGGTTGGGCCTGATTTAAAGGGAGTGACCGAGCGCCGGGAGCGGAGCTGGCTTGTCAGCTTTATTTCCGATCCCGATGCGATGTTCAGCAGAAGCGACCCTATCGCGGTAACCCTCTCGCGTGAATTCGGAAATGCAAGAATGCCGAACCTGGGACTTTCGCCGGAGCAGGTGAATGCGGTGGTCGATTACCTTGCGGCTCAAACGAGGGCTGTCGTTTCTCCGCAAGGACCGGAAAAAACGTCGGAGGGCGGGAATTCCCATACTGGAGAGAGACTCTTCAGGGGCTTGCTGATCCCAAAGAACAGGGGGCCTGCATGCATGTCCTGCCATAACGTTTCCGGCGCAGCGGCCCTCGGCGGCGGAACCCTGGGACCTGACCTCACCCGTACCTATATAAAATTCGGCGAAGCAGGGACATCGGCCCTCCTTGCAAGCCTTCCTTTCCCGGTAATGCGGCCGATTTACCAGGACCATCCTCTTACTTCGGAAGAGCAGGCGGATCTGAAATCTTTCTTCCGGGAGATGGCCAAACGAAGGCCTGTGGATAAAACGCCGGAGGTGGCCGCAATAACAGGCGTGGGCTTTATCGTATTCCTGATTCTTATTGCGGTCATATGGCGTAACCGCCTCCGCGCAGTGCGGGAGGCGCTGGTAAAAAAAGAGGGACCGGAGGGGAGTGGCAGGCCATGAGCTGGATACAGGACCTGATGAAACCGAAAGCGAGACTGTGGGAGGAGTTCTACCGCAACCGCTGGCAGCATGACCGGGTCGTGCGAAGCACTCATGGCGTTAACTGCACCGGCGGCTGCTCTTGGATGGTCTATGTCAAAAACGGAATCGTCACCTGGGAGTTGCAGGCAACCGATTACCCGGGGCTCGATCCTACGGCGCCTCCGCACGAACCGCGCGGGTGCCAGCGCGGCATCACGTTCTCCTGGTATCTCTACAGCCCGCTCAGGGTGAAGTACCCCTATATACGGGGCAGATTGATGGACCTATGGAGGAAGGCACGATCCATCCATGCCGATCCGGTTGAGGCCTGGAGGTCGATTGTCGAAAACGAGGACGACCGCCGGAGCTATCAGCAGGTGCGGGGCAAAGGCGGATTCAGAAGGGTGAGCTGGGGAGAGGCGCTCGAAATCATTGCGGCCTCCATGATCTATACCATCAAGAAATACGGCCCGGACCGCCTTATCGGTTTCACGCCGATCCCGGCCATGTCGATGCTCAGCTATGCCGCAGGCACACGCCTTTTCGAATTGATGGGGGGCGCGGTCCTGAGCTTCTACGACTGGTATTCCGATTTCCCCCCGGCATCGCCTGAAGTCTGGGGGGAGAAGACCGATGTGGGAGAGAGCGCTGACTGGTATCACAGCAAGTACCTTGTCGTATCAGGCAGCAACCTCAACATGACCCGCACGCCGGACGCCCATTTTGCAGTGGAAGCACGGCATAACGGCTCGAAACTCGTGGTCCTTTCCCCGGATTTCAGCCAGGTATCCAAGCACGCCGACTGGTGGGTGCCGGTGAGCGCAGGGCAGGATGGCGCATTCTGGATGGCTGCCGATCATGTGATCCTGAAGGAATTTTATGCGGAGCGCGAGGTCCCGTATTTTACTGAATATGCTAAGCGCTTCACCGACTTCCCCTTTCTCGTTGCACTCGAAAAGACCGCAGACGGATATTCTGCAGGCAGGTTCCTCTGCGCCGGCAGACTTGCCAGGTACAACCAGGTCGAAAACGGGGATTGGAAATTCCTGGTGTTCGATAAGAATGCAGGGGAGCCCCGCATGCCGCAGGGAAGTATCGGCTACCGCTGGCAGAAACAGCAGGGACAATGGAATCTGGAGATGAAAGACGGAGCGGACGGCTCGGCCCTTGACCCTGTTCTCAGTCTTCTGGGCAGTCACGATGATGTGCTCATGGTCAGGATGCAGGATTTCGGCACCCAAAAAACCTTTCTGCGCGGCGTTCCTGCCGGATATGTCGAAACTTCGGAAGGTAATATCCCGGTGACCACCGTGCTCGATCTCCTGTTCATGCAGTTCGGCGTCTCCCGCGGCCTCGAAGGAGAGTATCCGTCCGGCTACCATCAGGAGGACATGCCTTATACGCCTGCATGGCAGGAAGCCAGGACAGGGGTGGGCAGGGATACGGTTATCCGGTTTGCCCGGGAGTGGGCGACGACAGCGGAACGGACCCAGGGGAAATGCATGCACATCGTCGGCTCGGGCGTGAACCATTGGTACCATAATAATCTGCATTACCGCGCGAGCATTACGGCCTTGCTCCTGTGCGGGTCCGTGGGCGTGAACGGCGGGGGGCTCAACCACTACACGGGACAGGAAAAGCTAATCCCTGATTCGTCGTGGTCCGCAATAGCCTTTGCAACGGATTGGGTAAAGCCCCCGCGTCATCAGAATACACCCTCGTTCCATTATGTTCACACCGACCAGTGGAGATATGAGTCAGGGATAATGGGCTACCGGCCCGGCCCGGAGGACAAGAATTTCGGCCATCGGCATACCATCGACCACCAGGTCAATGCAGTGCGCAGGGGATGGCTACCCTTCTTCCCCCAATTCGACAAGAATTCACTGTCGCTGATGGACGAAGCTGCGAGGGAAGGAGCGAAAAGCGATCAGGAGATTGTCCAATGGGTAGTCGGGCAATTGAAGAGCAGGAAGCTCCGCTTTGCAGTCGAAGACCCGGACGCCCCGGAGAACTGGCCGCGGGTGTGGCTGATCTGGCGCGCCAATGCGCTCATGTCGAGCGCAAAAGGCCAGGAATATTTCTTCAGGCATTATCTCGGCACCCACAGCAATGCAATAGCCGGCGAGCAGGCGCGTGATGCCGTGCGCGAGGTGCAGTGGAGAGACCCCGCGCCCACGGGAAAGCTGGACCTGGTGGTGGACATCAATTTCCGCATGGACACCTCCGCATTATACTCCGATATCATTCTTCCCTCTGCAACCTGGTATGAAAAAGACGACATGAACACCACCGACCTGCACTCTTACATACATCCCCTGTCCGCAGCAGTGCCGCCGTGCTGGGAGTCGAAGACCGACTGGGACATTTTCAAGGCCCTTGCCGGGCGGGTCAGTGAACTGGCGCGCACGCATCTTCCTGCGCCGGTAAAGGACGTCGTGGTCACGCCGCTCATGCACGATACGCCGGACGAGATTTCCCAGAGAGAGGTGAAAGACTGGTCCAGGGGAGAATGCGAACCAGTGCCGGGAAAAACCATGTCCCACATCGCGGTGGTCGAACGCGACTATACAAATCTCTACAACCGTTTCATTTCGCTGGGGCATGCGGTCAAGAAGGACGGGCTGGGCATGCATGGGGTGCGCTGGGATATAGGCGACCATTACGAAGCACTCCTGAAGAGCGCCCCTGTCAACGAATGGAACGGGCAAAAGTACCTTTCGATTGCCGAGGCAAGGGACGCCGCAAACCTGGTCCTCTATTTCGCTCCAGAGACGAACGGGGAGATGGCGTACCGGGGATTCAGGGACGCCGAAAAAAAAGTGGGAATGCCGCTTGCCGACCTCGCCGAGAGATACCGCGGGGTCCGGTACGATTTCGGCCAACTCGTAGATCAGCCGAGGAGGATACTCACCAGCCCCTGCTGGACCGGGATAACCAACGACGGCAGGACGTATTCCGCATACTGTATCAATATCGAACGGCTGCACCCCTGGCGAACGCTGACGGGGCGCCAACACCTTTATCTCGACCATGAGGCGTATATCGCCTTCGGCGAACACCTCCCTACCTTCAAACCCAAGCTCGGTCCTGAATCTTCCCACGACCTCCTCAGGAGCGCGCCGGAGGGGAAATCACTTGTCCTGAACTGCATCAGCCCTCATGGGAAATGGCACATCCACAGCACTTATTACGATACGCTCCCAATGCTTACCCTCTCCAGGGGGGTCGGACCCTTCTGGCTGAACGATAAGGATGCTGAAGCCCTCGGGGTAAAGGACAATGACTGGGTGGAGGCTTACAACGACCACGGGGTTGTAGTCACAAGGGCGGTGGTCAGCGCGCGGGTACCGAGGGGGATAGGCATGTTTTACCATGTGGCCGAGCGGACTATCTCATTCCCGAAATCCGGCCTGAGGGGCAAACGCCGTGCAGGGAGCGACAACAGCACGACCCGTATACGGTTAAAACCGTTGTTTATGATCGGCGGCTATGCGCAGTTCTCGTACGGTTTCAATTACTGGGGGCCGCCTGCCCCTGACCGGGACACGTACGTAGTTATCCGCAAGCTCGGGGGCAAACCGCAATGGTAGGAGGGGGGGACGCATGAACATCAGGTCGCAGGTGTCGGCTGTATTCCATCTCGATAAATGCATCGGGTGCCACACCTGCAGCATCGCATGCAAGAACATCTGGACAGGCCGAAAAGGCACGGAGTATATGTGGTGGAACAACGTGGAGACAAAGCCGGGCGTCGGCTATCCCTGCCTGTGGGAGGACCAGAAGAAATACCGGGGAGGGTGGAAAGAGCGCAACGGGAAACCGGAGCTGATTATGCACAACAGGGCGAGTGCGCTCGCGAATATTTTTTTCAATCCTTTCCTGCCCCGGCTGGATGACTATTACGAGCCCTGGACTTACCGGTACGGTGATCTTTTCGGAGCTGCGGAAGGGGATGATCAGCCGGTTGCACGGCCGGTCTCGGCCATAACCGGGAAGGAGATGGAGATCGAGGCAGGCCCGAACTGGGACGACGACCTGAGCGGCTCACCGATCTATGCGGCCAACGACCCGAACTTTGCCTCGCTGAACGAAGAGGAGCGAAAACAGTTCTTTGCGCTGGAAAGCATGGTTTTCTTTTATCTCCCGCGTATCTGCAACCACTGCATCAATCCCGGATGCCTCGCCGCATGCCCTGCCGGGGCCATTTATAAAAGGGGGGAAGACGGTATCGTGCTGGTCAGCCAGGAGAAGTGCCGAGCGTGGAGAATGTGCATTACCGGGTGCCCGTACAAGAAGACCTACTACAACTGGTCTGCGGGCAAATCGGAGAAGTGCATCTTCTGCTACCCGAGGCAGGAGACCGGGCAGGCGCCTGCGTGCTTTCATTCCTGCGTGGGGCGCATCCGTTATCTCGGAGTGCTCCTCTATGATGCCGACCGCATAGAGAGCGCAGCGGGCAGCCCTGCCGGGAGTATTGCCCGCAAGCAGCTTGAGCTCATTCTCGATCCTTTTGACGGCGAAGTCATCAAAGAGGCGAAAGCGCAGGGCATCCCTGATGCGGTTATCGAATACGCGCAGAAGTCCCCGGTCTACAAATTCGTGAAGGCATGGAACATTGCTCTTCCGCTCCATCCGGAATTCCGCACCCTTCCGATGCTCTTCTATGTGCCTTCCCTTCTGCCGGTAATGGCACATGCAAAGGGCAACCTGCATGAAGTAGGGCACGATTTCTTCGGTTCGCCCGACAACGCGCGGATACCGATCAGATATTTTGCGGCGCTTTTATCCGAAGGCAACGAGGAAGCGATACGGGCGATCTACCGGAAGCTGGTTGCGGTCAGGGTCTACAGGAGGGCGCGCACTGTCGGAAATATCCCGGAAGCCCGGGTCAACAAGGCGCTGGATGAAGCCGGCACTAATCCGGATGAAATCGAGGCGATCTACCGCCTGACATCCCTTCCTTCCGTAGAAGACAGGTTCGTCATCCCGCCGTTCATGCGCGAGGCGGCGATAGAGGAAGTCACCGATCCTTTGAACAAAAGAGAAAGCGAGGGCGCCGGATTTACCCGGAAGCCGAAGCGGGGATGGTGAGATGGCGGAGAAAGCGTTCTCAACTCTATATGAATTCTTTGCCGACTGCCTGGACTATCCGTCCTCTTCTCTGAGAGAGCGGGTAAGAGACGGCGCCCCCCGGCTTCCGGATTTCCGGCCGGCAGCCGGACTGGTCGAAGAGTTCGCCGGGTTTGTGAAGATGACCCCGCTGGAGGACATCGAGGAGCTTTATACTGCTACCTTCGACCTTCAGCCTTCCTGTTATCCCTATATAGGTTATCAGCTCTTCGGAGAAGATTATACAAGGGGAATATTCATGGCCCGTTTGAAAGACTGTTATCGGACGTGCGGGTATTCATGCGCACCCGAATTGCCGGACCATATCAGCGTGATGCTGCGTTTCCTCGCACAGGACAAGGATGCAGAGCAGGGGGAAGAGCTTGTGAACGAGTGCATAATCCCGGCGCTCCGGAAAATGGCGCAGCCGCTTGAAGAGAGGGAGAATCCCTACGGGAAAGTGCTCCAGGCCCTTGTGCTGTATATGACCATGTAGTTTTTCCGGCTTTGGAGGAGACAGGACATGACCGATTCCGTTCTGTTCATTGCATTTCCTTATGTTGCCGTTGTGGTGGCCGTGGCAGGAGGCGTGTATAGGTACTTTGCCGACCGGTTCTCCTACTCCAGCATGTCCTCCCAGTTCCTCGAAAACCGTATGCTGTTCTGGGGCTCGGTCCCTTTTCATTACGGGATCGTTATCATTCTGCTCGGGCATATTATGGGAGGGCTGTTTCCGTATTATTCGAATTTCCTGATCGTCAATGTGTTTCATATGTATACCCTGGAGTTGGGGGGGATCGCCTTGGGGCTGCTCACGAACTTCGGTGTAATCCTGCTCATTATCCGCCGCCTGGTCTACCCGAAGCTGGTCCCTGAGACCACGCTTATGGATTGGGTCATCCTCTTGGTGCTCCTTGCACAGGTGCTCTCCGGATCATACATAGCACACTTCTACCGCTGGGGGGCAGTGTGGTATCCCTATTCACCGGTCCCGTGGCTTAAATCTCTGGCGCACCTCGATCCGCAGATTGATTTCATTACCCCGCTGCCATGGATCATCAGGTTCCATGCATTGAATGCCTTTGTCATTGTCGGGCTGATCCCGTTTACGAGGCTGGTCCACATTTTTACAGCTCCAGTAACATATATATGGCGCCCCCTCCAGGTCGTAATCTGGAACAAGAAAGCGGCCCGCTGAAGTCATGCCGCGACAGATGAGAGAGATCATGGAGCGCGAGGTGGCCGGGCTCGCTCCCGGTTATTTCGCCCTTGTCATGGCCACAGGAATCATCTCTATTGCCGCACATCTGTCGGATATGCCCGGGGTGAGCCGGGTACTCTCGTTACTCAACGAAATATTCTTCGCGGTCCTGTGGCTCCTTACGCTGGTCCGGCTGATCCGCTATCCCCGTCGCCTGCTTGCCGATCTCACCGGACATGAGCGCGGCCCGGCTTTTTTCACCTTTGTGGCCGGGACCTGCGTACTGGGAAGCCAGGTAGTGATTATCGAGCAGGATTATGCTGCAGGCCGGATCTTCTGGGCGGCAGGGTGTTTTTTGTGGCTGGCGCTGATCTACACGTTCCTTACCGCCATGGCTATCCGCAGGGAAAAACCCGGCATCGAGACCGGGATCAGCGGGGCCTGGCTGATCATAGTTGTCGCAACGCAGTCGGCATCGGTGCTCGGCGCCCTGGTAGCTCCATCTTTCGGCCCTGATGAAGGGCTGGTCTATTTTACCGCTTTGGCGCTGTATATGATCGGTTGTATGTTTTACATAATGATTATTACGTTTATTTTCTACCGGCTCATCTTTTTCACCCTGGAGCCGGAGGCGTTCACTCCTCCGTACTGGATCACCATGGGCGCGGCAGCGATTACGACCCTTGCCGGCTCGCTGCTCATCGAGAACGCTTACCGGTGGACGTTCCTCTACACGACTGAGCCGTTCCTGAAAGGGTTTACCCTTTTTTTCTGGGCCTCTGCGACCTGGTGGATTGTCCTCATTGCAATTCTCGACCTCTGGCGCTACCTGGTCAGGCGTGTCCCCCTGCGCTACGATCCGCTCTCCTGGAGCATGGTTTTTCCCCTCGGCATGTATACTGTATGCACATTCCAACTCGCAGTGGCTGAGAATATAGGTTTCCTGCTCCCTGTCCCCCGTATTTTCATCTACATTGCCCTTCTTGCCTGGACTGCCGCATTTGCCGGTCTTGCCCGCAGGGTCGCGGGCACCCTTGCAAAAATAATAAGGACATGAGCGCCGGCGTACTCCGCACCTCAGTACGCTCGCAGGGGATTTGTCGGCTGTTACTTTAAATGTAGGGCCATTTACCTGTTCTGTCAAATGAACAGAAAAAAATGAACAGGTATGCAGATTGACTGTACATAGGTTAAGTGCTACTATTTTTTCAAAACCTGAATACTCCGACTTCCTTGAGCAGGAGACCTTCCGTAATCACTATTTATTCATCAGCAAGGACCATCTGGGGAAATCCGAAAATGTGTGTTGTCACCTGCAGCCGGAAGAGTGTTTCGTTTTTCCATAAAGAACCTTATGTACAAGCTGAGAGGGGGGCGGCATGGCGAAAAATGCGAGTGATTTCCTGGTAGAACGTCTTTATGCCTGGGGTGTGCGGAGAGTTTTCGGGTATCCCGGGGATGGTATCAACGGGATCATGGGAGCGCTCAATCGCGCTTATGGCCGGCACGATGGGAAAATAGATTTCATCCAGGCCCGCCACGAAGAGCTTGCGGCTTTCGAGGCCTGCGCCCATGCCAAGTTTACCGGCGAGGTCGGAGTTTGCATTGCTACATCGGGGCCGGGAGCGATCCATCTGCTGAACGGGCTTTATGATGCCAAGATGGACCACCAGCCTGTTGTCGCCGTTATCGGACAGGCCGAAACCACTGCACTGGGGGCCGACTACCAGCAGGAAGTGGATCTTATATCTCTCTATAAAGATGTGGCGAGCAACTACGTGCATATGGCAAGTTCTCCGGTCCAGATCAGGCAGCTCGTGGATCGAGCCATGCGCATCGCCAAATCAGAACGCACGGTCACCTGCATCATCATTCCCAAGGACATCCAGGAAATGGATGCTGTTGAAACCCCGTCCCGCAAGCATGGCATGACTGTCACCAGTCATGCCTTCAGCATGCCGGATGTCATGCCCCGCCGGGAAGACCTAAGGCACGCAGCTGATATCCTCAACAGCGGGAAAAAGATCGCCATGCTGGTCGGCACCGGCGCGCTGGGCGCAACCGATGAAGTGATGCAGGTGGCAGAGGCCCTTGGCGCAGGGGTTGCAAAAGCCCTTCTCGGCAAGGCAGTCCTTCCTGATGATCTGCCCTACGTCACGGGGTCGATCGGCCTGCTCGGCACAAAGCCGAGCTGGGATATGATGATGGCGTGCGACACCCTCCTGATAGTCGGCTCCGGGTTCCCCTATGCGGAATTTTTACCCAAACCGGGCAAGGCGCGGGGAGTGCAGATCGACATCAAGCCGCGCATGCTCGGACTGCGCTATCCCATGGAATTATGCCTTCAGGGCGACTCTGCCCTTACGCTGCGCGCGCTGCTGCCCATGCTCAACGGGAGAAAGGATCTCGACTGGCAGAAGGACATAGAAAAAGGTGTATCCGAATGGTGGGAAGTGATGGAGGCCCGCGCCCATGCCGAGGCGAACCCGATCAATCCCCAGCTCCTCTTCTGGGAGCTTTCGCGGCAACTGCCCGACAATTGCATCATCACCTGCGATACCGGGTCAGGCACCAACTGGTTTGCCCGCGATGTCAAGTTAAGACGGGGCATGATGGCCTCGGTCTCCGGCGGGCTTGCTACCATGTGCCCGGGAGTCCCTTACGCCATTGCCGCGAAATTCGCACACCCCGACCGCCCGGTGATCGCCACGGTGGGTGATGGGGCCATGCAGATGCTCGGCAATGACGGACTGGTCACTATCGCAAAATACCGGCGCCGCTGGAAAGATCCCCGGCTTATTGTCATGGTGCTCCAGAACCGTGATCTCAACGAGGTTACCTGGGAGCAGCGGGTCTTTAGCGGTGATCCGAAATTCCCGGCCTCACAGGACATCCCTGCCTTTCCCTACGCCCGTTATGCCGAACTCATGGGACTCAAGGGCATTTCCGTGGAGCGCCCGGATGAGATAGCAACAGCCTGGAACGAGGCGCTGCACTCGGACCGGCCGGTGGTAATCGATGCGCTCTGCGACCCCGATGTGCCGCCGCTCCCTCCTCATATCACCCTTGAGCAGGCAAAGGGATACATGTTCTCTCTCTTCAAAGGCGACCCGAATGAATTGGGCATTATCGGCCAGTCAGCCAGGCAGATGATCGAGGCAGTATTGGTCAAGGTGTGATGGTAATAAGAAGAAACGGAATGAGGGATGATTGATATGCTGCTCTCTGCCTCTGCCGTTACCATTGAGCGGATTAAAGCCAGGGCATATACCATTCCCACTGATCTGCCTGAATCGGACGGGACAATAACCTGGGACTCGACTACCCTTGTAATTGCTCATGCCCAGGGAGGCGGCAAGCAGGGGACCGGGTACTCCTATAAAAGAGATTTCGAGTCAGCTTGGAGGATGGGCGGAAGAAGGCATGAAGATGGTGAAGATGAAAATCGGCCGCGACCCTGAAGCTGACCCTGACCGCATCCGTATTGCCCGGGAAGCAATAGGACCGGGTGTTGAGCTGTTAGTTGATGCCAATGGCGCGTTCAGCAGGAAGCAGGCCCTTGCAATGACCGCTGTGCTGACAGGATACGGGGTGACCTGGTACGAGCAGCCGGTCCAGCTTGAAATAGCATCCGGGGAGTACGGGTTCGAGCTCGGGCATTTCCGGCGCATGATCGAAGCCGGGGCAGTAGACGTTGTTCAGGCAGATGCCACGAGGTGCGGAGTAAACGGTTTTCTGGATGCAGGGGCGCTCTGCTCGGCCTACTACCTGCCGTTGTCATCACATTGTGCGCCTGCCCTGCACCTCCATCTGTGCTGCGCCGTGGAACGGGCCAGGCACATGGAATACTTCCACGACCATGTGCGGATCGAGGAAAGGCTGTTCGACGGAGTGCAGAAGCCGAAGGACGGAATGCTCTCCCCCGACCTCAGCCGCCCGGGCTTCGGGCTCGATTCACGGCAGGCCGACAACGCGCTCCTGAGCACAATTGCTTACGCGGAGAGTTGAGGAGGGGCATGAAAATCATAGCTACCGTAATAATAACCATTCTTGTCCTGATAGCGGCAGGCATAGGCTTCATCTACTCGGGGATATACGACGTTGCGGCCGGCAAACCCCATTCTGCGTTGGTAGTCTGGACATTGAGCACCACCAGCGGGCAAAGCGTCCGGGCCAGGGCCGGCAGTGTCAAAGTGCCGTCTGATTTCGACTCCCTGAACACTGCAAAGGGATTCAGCCGTTACCATAAAATATGCGAAACCTGCCATGGGGCCCCGGGAGTAAAACCTTCTGAAATAGGCAAGGGACTCAATCCCAAGCCACCTGATTTAAAAAAGTCCGCCAAAGAATTGTCGCCGTCGGAGATATTCTGGATTGTAAAGCACGGCATAAAAATGACCGGTATGCCGGATTTCGGGAAGACTTACAGCGACGCGGAACTCTGGCCGCTTGTTGCTTTCGTCAAGCGTCTTCCCGAAGTAACGGACGTGGAATACAAGACCATGGTTCAGAAGGCCAAAGCAAAGAAACAGGAGGGTACATGAACCCGGTTCAACTCGGCACGCAGCTCAGGGAAAAGGAAAGCAGGGCTCTCGCTGCTTTCCGCCGGAGCCCTCGGAAAGACGCCCCGTATACCCACGGAAAATCAAGGGAAACAGGTGATAGATAAGGGACCGATGGTGACCAGGTGAAAGAGAAATTCAAAGACCTCGAAGACTACGGCATTATCGGCAATCTCGAAACATGCGCACTCGTCGGGTCCGACGGTTCCGTGGACTGGCTCTGCCTCCCCTACCTTGAGTCCCCTTCGGTATTCGCCGCGCTTCTGGACAACGAGCGCGGAGGCCGCTTCCGGATAAGGCCCACGGGGAAATACCGGGTGGTGCAGGAATACTCAGGGGACACGAATGTTCTGGAGACCACCTTTCACACCTCTCTCGGCGTCATCTCAATCACCGACTTCATGCCGGTGAAGACGATTGAGGACTATACCTTCGTAACCACGCTTTTCAGGAAGCTGGAGTGGATAGAAAAAGGAGAAGAAGCGCTTGAACTCGACTTCGAACCGCGTTTTGATTATGCCCGGGAGTTGCCGGAATTCCAGATCGTAGAAGGCGGGGTCGTTGCAAAAGGAAAACATCAGAGCCTCTTCCTGCACAGTCCCCTTGCCCTGGAAATCCGTAAAGGAGGCGCACACGGGATAATCAGGGCGGGCGCAGGCTCCACCTTGTGGTTTGTTCTTCGTTACAATAACCGCGCCATGCCGGGGACGGGAGATTGTGAGAATTTTCTCGACCGGACCCTCAATTTCTGGCAAGGCTGGGCGCACACCTGCAGTGAGCCGGAGTGCCTTTTTGCCGGCCCCTGGCATAATCTCGTCGTCCGTTCCGGCCTGGTACTGAAGCTGCTTACCAATGCGGACAACGGCGCAATCGCAGCGGCTGCAACAACATCCCTCCCTGAAATAATCGGGGGGGTCCGCAACTGGGATTACCGCTTCTCCTGGATCAGGGATGCGGCCTTCACTGTTCAGGCCCTGTACCAGATCGGCCACGGAAAAGAGTCCGCCCATTTCCGCCGGTGGATACGCGGGATTGTTGACAAGACCCACAATGTAGCGCAGCTGAAAATCCTTTATCCCCTGCGCGGAGAGCGGGATTGTGCCGAACATATCCTCGACAGCCTTTCAGGGTACAAAGACTCAAGCCCGGTAAGGGTCGGGAACGGCGCCGCCGGACAGGAACAGATGGACATATACGGGGAACTGCTGAATGCGCTTTACGAGACAGCGCGCTACGGTGAGGATCTCCGGAATACCAACTGGCCCATGATCAGGGAAATCGTAGAGTACGTTTGTCGTACGTGGAAAAAACCTGATTCAGGCATTTGGGAGGCCAGGAGCGCTCCGGCAGACTATACCTACTCGAAGCTCATGTGCTGGGTGGCTGTAGACAGGGGGATCAAAGTTGCAAAACTGAAAGGCTTTGACGCTCCGCTTGCTACATGGGCATCTGTGGAAAGGGACATCAGGAGCGCTGTTTTGAAGAAGGGGTTCAGCACGAGGCTGAACAGCTTTGTGCGCACCTTCGGCTCGGAAGACCTTGATGCCACCGGGCTTCTGGTCCCTGTCACGGGCTTTCTCCCCTTTGAGGATGACCGTGTGCAGGGCACGATAGACGCAGTGATGAAATACCTGATGATGAGCAACGGTATGATTGCCCGCTACCACGCCGAGGACGGGCTCCCCGGCGCTGAAGGCAGCTTTGTCCTTTGCTCCTTCTGGCTCGTGAGGGCGCTCTCCCTGTCAGGAAGAAGCGAAGAGGCGGAAAAGCTCTTCGTAAAGGTCCTTGACTACATGAGCCCCCTTGGATTGATCGCGGAAGAGATAGACCCGCAGACGGGAAAGCTCCTGGGGAATATGCCGCAGGCCTTCAGCCATACAGGACTTATCAATGCAGCGCTCCATATCGGTATTGCAAAAGGGAAAAAACATACAGGCCCCCTGCCCATCGGTGAAGAGCACAGGGCAAAGGAGCACTCATTCCTTGATACTTGAAATGCATTGCCATACCGCAGAGCATTCAAGCTGCAGCCGCATCAGCGCTGCAGAGCTTGTACAGCGCAATTTTGAAAAGGGACTGCAGGGCACGGTGCTGACCGACCACCATTACTTCTGGCCTCCCTGGGAAATAGAGGCATTAAGGAGAAAACTCAAGGTGCCCGATCATTACATGATCCTCTCCGGGCAGGAAGTGACAACCCCGGAACTCGGGGATATCCTGGTCTATGGCGCTGATTCTTCCATTGAAAAGGGGACCTCTTTGCCGGACATATGCGCGCGCTTTCCCGGCGCTGCGCTTGTCTGGGCCCATCCGTACAGGAACGAGAACATCCCTCCCCGTGACAAGCTGTTTCACCCGCTCATCAACGGCATTGAAATTTTCAACTCCAATCACAGCATTGCAGAAAGCGCCAGGGGCCTGCGCGACTGGCACAGGTATAAGTTTACCGCCATTGCCGGCACTGATACCCATGCCCTCAGCTATGCAGGGACTTATCCCACCTCTTTTGATCACCCGGTATCCACGATTGAGGAGCTGGCCGCTGAAATAAGGGCAGGGCGGTGCCGCCCCTTTTTCAGGGAAATACCCCGCTCAGGCACAACCGATACCCGGGTAACGGAACTCATGCTCGGCACAAAAGGCAGAGGGCTCGAACGCGAGAGATATATCATTAAGGCCCATAACAGCATCATGTCCTGGAGTTCTGCGACCCGCACACTGCATATCATGGAAGGTCTTGCGCGCCACGGCTTCCAGACCGAACGGTTTCGTATCCCGAAGCCCCTCGGGTATGATCGGGACGGCCTTACCGCGATTGAGCAGGGAATCCAGGGAGAGACTCTTTATGACAAACTGCTGTATGCCGCGCCCGGAGAGGCTACCCTTTATCTCAGGATGACGGCTGAATGGCTGGCGCGGCTCCACAATATGAAACTGCAGATCACGCCTCCTGATGAGTTCATCCGGGATGAACCCCTGAGACTGGAGCGTTATATTTCCGCATTTCATAAAATGAACAGCGCCCATACCCGGCGGGCAGAGGAGATTATGAACACGGTCCTTGAGACGGAAGCCTCCCTTTTTTGCAGGCATCCTGAGAGAATGGTGCAGGGACACGGAGATTTCCATCCCAAAAACATTCTCATAGGCCGGGACAATGCTGATGATTCTCCCTCGCTCTTTGTCGCTGCCATCGACTTCGACAGCTCCTATGCCCTGCCGCCCTCTTTTGATGTGGGGACTTTCCTGGCCCAGATCAGGAACCAGTTTTATGATGAAGAGCAGGCCGGGCCAAAGGCCTTTGAAAACATCTTCCTGCAGACCTATCTGCAGGAGGCCCGCAATGCAGAGAGTGATTTCCTCCCCCTTGTGGAGCTTTTCAGGGCGCGCACCAGCTTAAGCATCAGTTACTATCTTATCAAGGTCGGTCTGGGCACAAGTGAAAACCTCCGGCGGGTGCTGATAGAAGCCGAGCACGGCTTGGCGGGCCTTGCTGTAAAGGCCCAGGACCGGCTGTTTGCAGAACATTCAGGAAACCGGCGGGACCGTACCGGCTAAGTGTGCCGGCGACGGTAAGCGGCTCAAATCCCCAGCTGTTTTCTGACAGCCTGCACAATCTCGCCCGGAGCCGGACTCACATCGATCACCAGTGCCTCTCCTGCCGGCGGCTCTTCCAGGGTATCCATCTGGCTCTGCAGCAGCTCAGGCCCCGCAAAATGGCCCTTCCTCGTTTCCAGCCGCTCATGGATCAGCGAAAAATCTCCTTTGAGATAAACAAACCGTACTTCGTCATTAACATGGAGTTGCCGGCGATAGGCGGCTTTCAATGCAGAACATGCGAGCACTGCGGGTGTTGCACTCTCCAGGCATGTGCTGATGAGCGAACGTATCTGTTCCAGCCAGGGCCGGCGGTCCTTGTCGGTAAGCGGTATGTTGTGCTGCATCTTCTCCCTGTTCGCGCTGGAATGGAACTGGTCGGCATCATAAAATTCCCATACGAGCTGTTGTGCGAGCAACCGGCCCACCGTTGTTTTCCCGGAGCCCGCGACGCCGAACAAAATGATGATCATATGTTTTCTCCATTGCCGCAAAGAGAATGGTGTTGCTGAAAATGAGACTGCATGCCCGGCAAAATGAAGTCAGTCTCGTTCTCTTTTCAGATGAATGCCTTAAGGAAGAGTAGCACATTCGGAGGCATGTGCAGAAGTGCATGGGCATTATTGCCGGAGCGATCGGCAGCCCCAGTCTTCATGTCGGGGAAACTTGTCCTGTTCAGCGTCAGGAACGGATCGTGAGATCGTCTGAGGTGTGCGCATTGAAATTAAACAGCTTTTTTGTTGAAACATAAAGGGAGGGAACAGGCGTCCTGGTTTTTTTCATGGAGAGTGATCACTTACCTCTTTTTCAGTGGTAGAATTTAGATAAGGACGCAATTTCTTTCACATGCACTCCGAACATTTGCTGCCCGCAATGGCCTCTTCTGGAAAGGATTAATTGTCAGGGGGGAGTATATTGTGAATAATGGACCCATTCCCTATGCGCAGTTGATGGAGGAATTGACCGCTCTCCGCCGGAACATGGCCGATCTGGAGGCAGGTTGCAGAAATGCCGGCGGCGGCCTGATCGGCGATCTCTATTGCTGCACGCTTTTTGATGAAAACCCGATGATGCTTTTCATTGTCGACAAGGAAGGTCTTATCTGCTCCGTCAATCAGTTTGGGGCTGCCGAGCTTGGATATGCCAAGGAGGAATTAGTGGGGCAGCCGATCCTGAATATCTTTTACGTTGAAGATAAAGAGGCAGTCAGGGGACATATGGAGCAGTTCGTTCAGGAATACCCCAGGGTGTTTTTCTGGGAGGTGCGCAAGGTAAAAAAGAACGGCGCGGTCATATGGGTGAAGGAGTTTGCACGCTCCCTGAAAAGCAGGGAAGGGGCCCTCCGCATTTATATTGCCTGCGAGGACATCACGGGCAGGAAACAGGCGGAAGAGGCGCTTCAGGAAAGCAACAGCAAGCTGAATGCTGTTTTGCGGGCCTCACCTGCAGCAATCATTACCCTGGATTCCCAGGGGAACGTCACCCTGTGGAATGGGGCTGCCGAACAGATGTTCGGCTGGAGCAGGGAAGAGGTAATCGGAAGATTAAACCCCATAGTGCCTGAAGATAAATACGATGAATTCCAGATGCTGCGGGAAAAGGTATTGCGCGGAGAGGCTTTCTGCGGGCTGGAACTCAGGCGCCTGAGGAAGGACGGCTCTTTTGTAGACATCAATCTTTCAACAGCGCCGCTGCGTGGCGCCGGAGGCGAGGTCGGGGGCATTATGAGTGTTGCTCTCGACATCACCGAGCGGCAGCGCGCAGTGGAAGAGTTGAGGAAGTCCGAAGAAAATTATCGCTCCATTTTTAATGCCGTATATGATGCGATTTTCATTCATGATCTGGACGGGACAATCCTGGATGTGAACAGAAAGATGCTTGAAATGTACCGCATCGACAGGCAGAAGGCCCTGACCTGCAGGATCAGGGAAGACTTTTCCGCCCCTGACAACCCCCTTGAGAAGGTGCCGGGTATCTGGGCGAAAGTCATTGCAGGTGAGGACCAGATGTTCGAGTGGAAGGCAAAACGCCCGACTGACGGTTCTGTGTTTCATGCAGAGGTTTTTCTGCACAAGATCACCTTTCAGACAAAAGACGTTATCCTGGCAAGTGTTCGGGATATTTCCGCACGGAAAGAGATGGAAGAGGAGATCATGCACATGGCGCACCATGATCCTCTTACCGATCTGCCCAACCGCAGGCTTTTTGTCGATATCCTCAGGCTGGAATCCGCACAGGCCCGGCGGCACAGGACGAAGATGGCGCTCCTTTTCCTGGATCTCGACCGGTTCAAAGAAGTGAACGATACCCTTGGACATACTATCGGAGATCAACTGCTCAAGGAAGTTGCTGTCCGGCTCAGGGCCGGTGTCAGGGAGGCCGACACCATCTCCCGCGCAGGAGGAGATGAATTCAATATCATTCTTTCCGATATCTCAAAAGCAGAAGATATGAGCGACATTGCCGGGAAGCTCGTGGAGTCCTTCCGTAGGCCCTTCAGCATAGCCGGGCACGACCTGTATATAACCACCAGCATCGGCATAAGTATTTACCCTGACGACAGCGAGGATGTCGACACACTCTTCCGGTATGCCGATATTGCCATGTATTATGCAAAAGAGCACGGCAGAAATACCTTCCGGTTTTTCAATCCTGCGATAAACATCAGGTCCCTTGAACGGATGAGACTGGAAAGTATGCTTCGGCAAACCGTTGAGCGGGGGCAGCTGGTTGTATACTACCAGCCCCAGGTCGATATCGGTACCCGCCGGATGGTTTGCGCAGAGGCCATGGTGCGCTGGCTGCATCCTGAAAGCGGCCTCCTGGAAGCAAAGCAGTTCATCCCTATGGCGGAAGACACGGGATTCATCACGGATATTGATGAATGGATGCTCAGAGCAGTTTGTGACCAGGTCAGGTTGTGGAGGGAGGCCGGACTGACCCCGCTCTGTGTCACGGTAAACCTTTCGGCCAGGGAGTTCCAGAACCCCGAACTGATCAGCACTATTGCCTGCATGCTGCAGGAGACCGGAACTCCCCCGGAATACCTGGATGTGGAGATCTCCGAGACTCTGGCCATGAGCAATATCGAGCGGACGGTGAGCCGTCTCAAGGAGTTGTCGAAGATAGGGGTGCATACGTCCATTGACGATTTCGGCACCGGTTATTCATCCCTGAACCATTTAAAGAGAATGCCTGTTGAAAAACTCAAGATAGACCGGTCGTTTATCCAGGACATCGCCTCTGATCCTGATACCCGGGCCGTCATCAGCGCCGTAACTGCAATGGCCCACAACATGGATATGAAAGTCATTGCCGAGGGAGTTGAAACTGAAGCCCAGCTGGACTTTCTGCTGGAAGCAGAGTGTGACGAGGCCCAGGGGTATTTCTTCAGCAAACCATTGCCGGCTGAGGACCTCGGGGAACTCATGACTGCTATACCCTGAAGGAGTTATTATGGACCATCTCTTGTCCGCCCGCGCCCTCATGGGCATCAGCCTGGGATTCCACATAATCTATGTTGCCTTTGGGATCGGCTTTCCCCTGCTGCTGCTCATTGCCGAGGGAATGGCGCTGAAGACCGGGAATGAGCTGTACCACCGGGTGGCCCGCAACTGGACACGCCCCATAGTCGTGCTCTTTGCGATAGGGGCGGTTTCCGGGACCATCCTCTCCTTCGAACTGGGGCTCCTCTGGCCTGTTTTCATGGGTTTTGGCGGCCCGATGATCGGGTTGGCCTTTTGGCTGGAAGGTTTCGCCTTCTTCACTGAAGCTATCTTCGTGAGCCTGTATGTATATGGCGAACGGCGCTTGTCACGCAGGGCTTTGTTCCTTACCACCATTCCCATTGCCATCTCCTCAATGATCTCGGCGGTCTTTGTGATCAGCGCCAACAGCTGGATGAATACCCCTGCCGGGTTTGACCTGGTGAACGGCAATGCAGTTCATGTCAATCCCTGGCAGGCGATGAAAAACCCGGCCTGGCTGCACGAGGCGCTGCACGGCACCCTGGCGACCTATGTCGCGTCTAGTTTTGCCCTTGCCGGCGTATACGCATATCACCTGCTGAAAGGGAGGAACACACCTGAACACAAAGCCGCGCTCTCTCTTGCTTTAGCCGTTGCAGGCATAACCGTGCCGCTCATGCTGCTTACGGGTGATCAGTCGGCCATGCGGGTTGCGGTACAGCAGCCCGCAAAGCTGGCTGCCATGGAGGCGCTGCCCAGGACAATGGAAGGCGCTCCCCTGGTCATCGGCGGCTGGCTTGATCCGGCCACCAACCGGGTGCGCTATGGAGTTGAGATACCTAAGCTGCTCAGTTTTCTCGCCTTCCGCGATCCTGATGCCAGGGTGCTCGGCCTGGATGCTTTCCCTCCGAAGCTCAGGCCTGATGCAAACATTGTGCATCCCTTTTTTGATCTTATGGTGGCGAGCTTCTTCATTATGTTTGCCGCAATGCTCTGGTTCTGGATCGCGCGCTGGAGGAGCAAGGACGTGCCGGCAAACCGCCTGCTGCTGCTGGCTATCCTGGCTGCTTCCCCCTTTGGGCTGCTTGCGCAGGAGTTCGGCTGGTTTGTCACTGAGTTCGGGCGTCAACCCTGGATTGCCCGGAACATTATGCTGGTTGCAGGAGGGGTGACCCCGAGGAACGTTGAATGGGTTTTATACCTTTTTGTGTTCGTTTATTTTGCCCTGACCACGGGGTTGCTCAGGCTGCTGCTTACCCCTTCTCCGTTGAAACCCGGTATCCCGGAACAAAAGGAGGACTATTGATGGGCTTGCCTGAACACCTGGCAGCGCTCCTGGTCCTTATCGGCCTGATCATGTACGCGGCCTTTGCAGGAGCGGACTTTGGCGGAGGCATATGGACGGCCCTTGCAAGCGGACCAAGGGCGCATGAGCAGCGCGAGGGCCTGTTTCATGCCATCGGTCCCGTATGGGAGACAAACCATGTATGGCTGATCTTTGTGGTGGTGGCGCTTTTTGCCGTTTTTCCAAAAGGCTTTGAGGCCCTGTTCATCGCTTTGCTCTTTCCCCTGGCCCTGGCCCTTGTGGGGATCAATTTTCGCGGGGCCGCCTTTGTTTTCCGGCATTTCGGGAAGTCCAGGCATACGGAACTGCCGGCAACCGGGGCTGTTTTTTCCATTGCCAGCACCCTGACCCCTTTCTTCCTCGGCATGGCAGTTACTGCAACCGGCGCCGGACATATCCGCCTTGTGCAGGGCGAAGTGCAGGACGTGTTGTGGTCGGCCTGGCTCAACCCGTTCACCATTGTCGGCGGACTGATCGGCGTGGCTATATGCGCCTACATTACTCCTTTTTATATGATGGTGCGGACCCGGGGGGAACTCCGGGAGGATTTTCGCAAACGGGCAATCGCAGGCGCTGTGGCATTGGGGATATTGACCACCCTTGAAATTCCCCTTGCCTGGTTGAGTGCCCCGCTCTTCTTCGCAGGCCTCATCCGCCCTCTCCCGCTGCTGACTGTAGGGCTGGCAGTGATATCGGGGACCACAACCCTGGTTCTCTTATGGAAGCGGATTTACCTCCTGGCGCAATTGTGTGCCGATGTGACTATTGCCCTGACAATCGCAGGCTTTGCCGCAGCGCTCTATCCTTACCTTCTCATCGGAGAAATGACCCTTGCACAGGCCGCTGCCCCGGAAGCCACCATTCTCGCGGTCATGCTGACTCTACCGTTTGGAATGCTTATCCTGGCGCCGTCCCTGATTTTTTTGTACCGTACCTTTGGCGGAAACCCCAACCCTGATCTGCCCGTTTGATCGACTCCCCTCTCTTCTTTAGTTCAAGGGCGGTGCATATATTATCCAAATTCCAAATGTAATAAAAGGGTAGTGTCTCAGTTTGCCCCAAAGGCTTTACGGCGATCCCTTTAAAAGTATTTCATACCAGGCTTATGGCCTGATTTGAAACCACCTGGGGAATTTCGGTGCTACAAAACCTGGCCTGATATGAATATGTCCTTCATCGCATCAGAAAGGCTTTGGGGCAAACTGAGACACTACCAATAAAAGGTTCTTCTTGAATTCCGACACAATTTCTGCTAGTGATTTAATAGTGGGCGTTCAGAGCCCTGCAGGTATATCCGGGGTCGGACAAGGAGGAGTTATAAACCACGCAATCATTCTGCTGATCCTGCTTCTGTCCATGGTCTCCTGCACCAGCATGGTACCGCGTAAGGACCTGCCGCCGCCCCTTACGAACGATACCTTCGCAGACCCGGTGAAGGTGGTGAGCATACCGTTGCCTGCAATCGCGTCGAGTCCCAATGAGGGAATTACCTACGGCGCCCTTACCGCCTTTCTCCTCCATAACAGGAACGATGAAGTCAGTACGCTTCTTGCCCCGCAGATCAATGATAACCCGAATATCGGAACCACTCTTACCCTGTACGGCGCTTTTTATCCCTCCCATGACAGAAGCTGGGAGGTCAATCTTTCACGCTCGGAAAAAGTGAACGAAGATTACGAAATAAAGCTCCGCGACACAACTATGCTGGGCGGCAAGCTGGAGCTGAATGCCTTTCTCTTCAGATTCACCGATGGCTTTTCGCGGTTCTTCGGCTTCCAGTCACAAAGCACCCAGCTGAATGAGACCAACTATGGTGACGGCGAAGGCGGATTTACCTTTTCTGCAGGCTATGCCGTTACGAAAAATATACAGGTAGTCATCGGCGAGAGGTTTCGTGATGTTGCTATCAGAAGCGGCGCAGTAAAAAAAGTACCCTTTATCCGGGACCGCTTTACAGAAGAAGAGATCCCTGGTATCGAAGGGTTCACCACCCATGCGCAAAAAGTGGCGCTTGTTTACAGCACCCTGGATTCACGGGACATGCCGACCTCGGGGATGTATGCAAGGCTTTCCCTTGAGGGCAGTTGGAAATCCCTGGGGAGCAGCGCGGACTTCAGCCATTACGAAGCTGAGATCAAAGGGTACTTGCCCGCATTGGAAAGCCGCTTTATCAGTGTAGGGAGGGTTGCCTATTTCCAGACCGAGGGCAGTGATGTGCCTTTTCTTGAAAGGGCGATCCTCGGGGGTGAGAATTCCTTGAGGGGATATGGCAGGAACCGCTTTATCGACCGCAGCTATCTCCTTCTCAATATGGAAGAGAGAATCCGTCTGCTCCGCTGGCGGCTCTTCAATGTAAATACGGATTGGGAAGCAGCGCCTTTTATCGACTTCGGCTCAGTAATGAAATCCCTGGCAAGGGCAAACGCGACAAAGGATTTCAAATTCAATCCCGGAGTCGGATTCAGGGCAGTGGTGCGGCCCAATATCGTGGGCCGTGTAGACCTCGGCTTCGGCAGGGAAGGGCCTGCCGTGTTCGTAGGACTCGGCTATCCCTTTTAAAATATCTGCGGCAGACGACCGGTAAGGTGCATTGTACGGCGTGAGGATTACGAAGAGAGCATATCTCTGCCCCGTTCTTAGGGAAAGCGGGCCCTCGGGACAAATTTGCATCCTTTATCAAAAAAGCTGGACATTCAAAATACCTGTGATACAATTATACGTAAGAAAACCCCTGGAAGGTGAAACATGGAAAGATCCGACATCGAGTTTTTACAACGGGTTATGGAACAGATAAGCCACTCCGCCCTTGAATTCGGCAAGGCTATTGTCCCTATTCTCCAGAAGTTCAGAGATGAGATGAGCGCTTACTATAAAGTCATTTACCCCGTGCTGCGGAAAGAGTATGAAGCTGCAGGGTGCCCCTACGGACATGATGATGAGAGCATGTGGAATTGGCTCAAGGGCAAGGCCCAGTTTACGGCAAACACTGAAACTCCTGAGGTGGATGTGGCCTGGGCCAAGGATGTCATGAAGCTGCAGGAATATATGAAGCAGCGCATTAATTAACTGCCGGGGGCATTTTTATAGACATTCTGCTCTGTATGTTTTAGTCTTAGCTATGGAAACGGTAGACCTTTTATCCATCAAAAAGGCATATGAATTACTGTCCCCACATATTCACAAAACTCCGCTTATTTACTCGGATTCCTTCAGCAGGCTCTCGGGCTCCGAGGTATACCTGAAGGCGGAGAATCTCCAGAAAACAGGATCTTTTAAAGTAAGAGGGGCCTTTAACAAGCTGACCAGGCTGGAACCTTGCAGGGTCATTGCAGCTTCCATGGGAAATCATGCACAGGGAGTTGCTTTTGCGGCCGGAAGCCTCGGACTGAAGGCAACCATAGTAATGCCTTCAACGGCTTCAATAATCAAGCAGGAAGCCACAAGGGGATATGGAGCGGAGGTCATTCTCCATGGAGAGACTTTTCAGGACTCCCTGGATTATGCATTGTCCCGGAAAGATTATACCTTTATCCATGCCTTTGACGACGAAGATATTATAGCAGGGCAGGGCACCATCGGCCTCGAGATATTCGGGGCACTGGAAGACGTGGATGCTGTCCTGGCGCCTGTCGGCGGTGGCGGCCTTATTTCAGGAATCGCTGTTGCAGGAAAGTCCCTTTCTCCCAAAACAGCGATCATAGGTGTCCAGACCGCATCCGCTGTATCGGCATATCAATCCTTCCGTTCCGGTAAGGTGGTGGAAATAATTCCCCAGCCCACCCTTGCCGACGGGATAGCAGTAGGAAAGATCGGCACAAAGACCTTCGGACTCATCGAAAGGTATGTTGATGACATCATCAAAGTATCGGAAGAATCGATTGCCAGGGCCGTGCTGCTCTTCATGGAGAGAAAAAAACTGGTAGTTGAGGGCGCCGGAGCAGTCCCCCTGGCTGCCCTGCTTGAGCCGGGAGAGAGGTTGAAAGGCAAAAAGGTGGTCCTTGTGGTGAGCGGCGGAAACATTGATTTCACCCTTATCGACAGGATCATTCATAAAGGCCTGGTCTCAAGCGGCAGGATAGGCGTGCTGAAGGTGATTGCCGATGACATGCCCGGCAACCTGCACAGGCTTACAGGCATCATTGCCGGCCATGGCGGAAATATCCTGAATGTCATGCACGACAGGCTCGACCAGAGTATGCCTATCGGCAAGACAATGGTCATCCTGGCACTCGAGACAAGGGGATTCGCGCATCTTCGTGAAATGGAAGAAGCCATAAAAGAGTCAGGCTTCGGTATTATCGGATAGGCCCTGATTTTCGTCCATTTGACGATGAATGAGTTTTGTAGTAGCATTTACTTAAAAGGTACTTGCCTCATCCCTGTTGCCGCGCCGGCCTTCTGTAACACTGGAAGCAATAAAACAGCTGACGCGGCATTTCAGTTGTCCATCACCTTTCCGCACAGCAGGTCCCGAAGCCCTTACGAACCCTCTGAAACAAAGGAGGCATCCCATGAGACAGGTTGCGGCAGCTTTCGCCGGATTTCTCTTTGCTGCAATGCTTATCCTTACAGGCGTTA
>JAJZPZ010000028.1 GCA_021847795.1 Nitrospirota bacterium | reverse complement strand
CCTCGATGTCTTTGGTGTACCTGGCAATATCGAAATTATATTTCCATATCTTCGCCATACGCTATCCCTTGGTTTTCCTCACGACCTCACAACCCCCTGAATCCCCCTTAGTAAAGAGGGGGAATACAAAAAACAAGTACCTGATTTAGATTATATATAAAGAACCAGTTCTTTTGAAACAAATATGGTCTTGCAATGTCCTTGCCACAACCCACCCCTGCACCCCTCCCGAGAGGGGACTTTATAAAAAACAGCGTCTTAGTGCAAAGTCCCCTCCTTGGAGGGGTGTAGGGGTGGGTTACAGCCCACCATCGAGGGCAACGGCATCAAAACAGCAATTCAATAAAAAACAACGAGATTGCTTCAGGATACAACCCTTCGCAATGACGGGGTCCCCGGAAGTCGAAGACTTCTGGGGTAGAATGACAGTCATTGCGAGTCCCGACACGAACCGGGATAAACTCCGCGCGGCAATCTCAAGGGCTTATAAGTTCACCCGACCTTATCATGCAATTGCCCAGCCCCCCCATCAGTAATTTGACACTGTTTCCAAAAGTCACACTTTGTTGCAGATTAGCCACAGATTTCACACCCTGTCCTGCAAATATTCACATATAATTTCAATAACATAGCAATGGCACAATTATTGCTTTTTATTTGACGTTGCATGAAATGCATCAGATGATGCAGGCTGCCATTTGGCAGCGTATCTTTAGTAAAAGAGGTGATGCAAGGAAGAAATCGCAGTGCGCAGTAAAGGTTGCAAAGGGTTTTACAAAGTCCGCCATTGGCGGGAGATACTGAACTAACCATAGGAGGGTTAGGAAGTGAGAAAATATTTAATAGCATTACTGAGTGTAGTTTTCGTAATGGGGAGCATCGGCACTGCCTTTGCTATCCATGCAGACATTCCGTCTGAGTCACAGGCGGTTGTAGCAAAGGGCGCAACCCAGGTTACCCTGGGCGGCGAGTTGAGGTTCAGGGGCTGGAGCAGCCAGAACCTTAATCAGACCAATTTTGTGCCTGCTGACACCTCTACAGCATCCTGGTATGACAGTAGAGTAAGGCTCAGCATCCAGGCAGATGTAAGCAAAAACACCACTAGTCTTATTCAGCTTGAAAGCTCAACCGGTATTGCAGGAGGTGTAAACCAGACCTCAGATACCTATGGATGGGGAACACTGAACCAGAAGCCAAACGCTGCTCTTACCATTCTCCAGGCATGGATCCAGCACCAGGGCTCCGGACTCCTCGGAATCCCTGCAGGAATCAAAGTAGGTCACATGCCTTTGGCGCTCGGACAGAGGCAGTTCCTTGATCACACCAAGTTCGGTGATGATGCAATCGTGTTCTTTATGGACCCGACCAAGGAAATGCATATCGCACTGCTTACCACAAAGTTCAATGAAGGCAGCATACAGTACAATGGCGATGACGTGAATGGCTATGTTGCATTGATGACCTACAATTTAGACAACAGCAACACCGTAGGTCTTAATTACTCATATGTTTCAGCAGGCAACACAGTTGCCACATTGGCTAGCACCGACGATGGCGTTAACTTCCAGAACCTCGGTCTTCATGCCAGCGGCAAGGTCTCCGGCGTTACCTATGAGGCTGAGTTCGACACCCAGTTCGGCAAGTACTTTAAAGGAGTAGCCGCCGAGCAGAAATTCAGGGGTTATGGAATCTTTGCTAACGCAGCGTACACCTTTGCTCCTGTTACTATCCGTGCAGGCTTTGCTTATGGTAGCGGTGATAATGATACTACCGATGGCAAAAACAAAGAGTTCCAGACAACCATGGGCAGGGATCTGCACTATGCGTTCATTTATGAGTATTCACTCCGGACCTCTGCAACAGGCCAGGCACTTGATAGCAGCCACAGTGGCGCAGGCGGACGCAGCACCGGTATCGCAAACACTACCTACTACAGGCTCGGCGCTGACTACAGACCGATGAAGAACCTCACCACCTCACTCGACGGTTTCATCATCAGGGCATCAAAGACCCCTTCAGGACAGAGCAAGAGCATCGGCGAGGAAGTTGATCTCAAGGCTGCATACCAGATCGACACCAACCTCACCTACTCTGTAATAGCAGGTTACTTCAACACCGGCAGCTTCTACACAACCGGTGCTGCACCATTCAACAGTGCAGACAAGAAGGACGTAACTCAGGTAATGCACGCACTTACACTCAGCTTCTAAAAACCGTAATGCGTTACGCGTGAAGCGTAATACATGAAAGCAAAAGGCGGGCCCTTTCGGCCCGCCTTTTTTTATGCTATGGCGCCCGTTGACTTAACCCTCTTCCCTTCTTATAATTACTCCGGCAGATAAACACCATGAAGTTTCCTTTGTCTGTCATTCCCGCTTGCCTGTCCCCTTATGTTGGGGGGGCCGCAATCCTTACGGAAAAGATTCCGGCCAAGCCGGAATGACATCAAACAGGGTGCAGTCATTTTGTTAGATGCTTTAACAGCAATTCCCGGCGAAAAAGGCGAGATTGCTTCAGGAAACAACCTCTTCGCAATGACAACTTTACGAAAAAAGAATTTGTCATTGCGAGCCCCGATACACACCGGGATAAACTCCGCGCGGCAATCTCAATCAGTTATAGATTCAACGGGAATTGCTGCTGAATGAACCCTGAGTTGATATAAGACGTACAATAAAATACAATAAGTACGTCGGGGAGGTGTAACATGGGAACTAAATTAATGCTGCGTTTAGACAACGATCTCATTAATAGCGCAAAAAAAATCGCCAAGGCAAAAGGAGTCAGTCTTTCTATGCTGGTTTCGGATTACTTTAAAACCATTGCATCTTTTCAAAAAAAGGAAGAGACTGAGTCTCCTGTTTTATCGGAAATTGCAGGCATCCTGCCTTCCGGTACGGACAACAAGAAATTGAAAAAGAGTTACAGGAAGCATATTGAGGAGAAATACCTCTGAAAACCGTCCTGTGCGACATCAACTTTTTTCTCGATATTTTCCTTAAGCGAAATCCGTTCTACTATTCCGCAAGAATTTCTGGCTTCGCTCAAAGATTAACCCCGCTTCAATAGGCATACGGCCTGTGCCGCTATTCCCTCGCCCCTGCCGGCAAACCCCATGCCTTCGTTTGTCTTGGCCTTTATGTTCAGGGCCGACGGAGAAATGCCTGCCTGCGACATGGCATCTCTCATCGCATCCATATGCGGAGCAAGCTTGGGCAACTCGGTGATAATAACAGAGTCTATACAGAGGATTTCAAAGCCCCTTTCCTTCACCAGCCCGACGATCTGCTTCAGGAGCGCGATACTCGACGCGTCTTTCCACTTCTTGTCGGTGTCAGGAAAATGCTTGCCTATGTCGCCTGCGCCGAGCGCGCCCAAAAGCGCGTCGATAACGGCATGGCAGAGCACGTCTCCATCGGAATGGCCGAGCAACCCCTTCTCAAAGGGAATATCGACGCCCCCGATAATGAGCTTTCTGCCTTCAACCAGCCTGTGCGAGTCATACCCTATTCCAATACGCACCATATACCTCAAATCCTAAATTTAAAATACAGAAATACCCCTCTTTACTAAAGAGGGGTGAGGGTGAACTGTTTTTAGTAATCCCCCTTCATCCCCCTTTAGTAAAGGGGGAGACCAAAAGCTATCCCCCTCTTTTCTAAAGAGGGGTGAGGGGAGATTACAAGTATTCATATATTTTTGCAACAACATCGTTGATATTTTCCAATACCTCCCGATCAGTAAACCTCAGGACTTTGAATCCTTGGCCTTTCATATAATCATCCCGCACTCTATCTTTATCCATTCCCTCAGCAGTATAGTGCTGGCCACCGTCGATCTCGATTATCACATTTGCCTTGGGACAGTAGAAATCCACAATGTAATTACCGATTATCCTTTGCCTGTAAACCTGAAAGCCTTTTAGCTGCCTTCCTCTCAGTTTTGACCAAAGCAGTTTTTCTGCATCAGTCATGTTCTTTCTGAGTTCCTGTGAATATTTTTTCAGTCCAGTATTATAAAGGAGCATTCTCATTTAGTAATCCCCCTTCATCCCCCTTTACTAAGGGGGATTTACAATGAAAATTGTTTAGCATCTCGTGCTTGCCTTTATAAGCGCTTCCGCAATAGCTATGTCCTCAGGCGTCGTTATCTTTATGTTCCCGAAGGAGCCTTCGATAATTTTGACTTTGCCGCCGTATTTTTCTATCAGGGCCGCGTCATCAGTCGCATAATAGTTCTCGGAGCGCGCTTTTTTATGGGCCTCCCTGAGCTTCTTAAAGTAAAACACCTGGGGGGTCTGGATCGCCCAGAGCGTACCGCGCTCCAGCGTCTTTTGCACGATGATATCCCTGCTTGTTGCTCCCTGCTCCTTTGTTTTCCCGGTCCTGGCCTGCTTGATGGTGTCCTTTACGGGAACACCAGCGACAACGCCGTCAAAGCCTTCCAGTTCCGTTATTGCCCTCCGGATCAGATCGCTGCCGGCAAACGGCCGCGCTCCATCGTGGACTATTACTATAGAGGTGTTGTCCTCAAGCATTTTAAGGCCGTTGTATACAGAGTCCTGCCTTTCCTTTCCGCCCGGCGCGATCTTCTTTATCTTCGAGATGCCGCTGTTTTCTATAAGCCCGGCCCCGGTCTTCAGGTCATCTCCTTTCAGCACCGGGATGATTTCAGTGATTTCAGGAACGGCCTCAAGGGCCTCAAGGACCCAGATAATCAGGGGCTTGCCGGAAAGCTCATACAACGACTTGTTCCTTTCCTGCCCGAATCTCTTCCCGAGCCCCGCAGCCGGAACAACGGCAACAATCCTGTCTCTCCTGGCGTTCATTTGATAGACCGGGCTACTCTTCTTCCTTCAGTTTTGCGAATATCATTCTTCCGGCGGTTGTCTGCAGAACACTGGTAACCACTACTTCCATGGTCTTTCCGATCAATTTTCTCGCATTCTCTATGACAACCATGGTCCCGTCGTCCAGGTATGCCACGCCCTGGTTGTGCTCTTTCCCCTCTTTCACGATGAAGAGGTTCAGCACCTCTCCGGGCAGGACAACAGGTTTGAGGACATTCGCAAGCTCATTGATGTTCAGCACCGGGACCCCCTGGAGCTGCGCAACCTTGTTCAGGTTGAAATCGTTCGTGATTATCTTTCCGTTCATAAGGCGGGCAAGGGAGACGAGCTTTGCGTCTACTTCCTTTATTTTGGGGAAATCCTCTTCAATGATCCTTACTTTTATATTTGTATTGGACATCTTCTGAATGCGATGCAGGATATCAAGACCCCTTCTTCCCTTTGTCCTGCGCATGGGATCAGGAGAGTCGGCTATGTACTGGAGTTCCTGCAGTATGAACTGGGGGATAATGAAAATACCCTCCAGGAAACGGGCCTCTATGACATCCGCTATGCGGCCGTCGATAATGACACTGGTGTCGAGAATCTTGATGTCCTCTTCCACTTCCTGCCCTTTGAATGACCGCATGATCGCCGGAATGGTCAGGCCCTTGCCCCTGTGCAGGCCGGCAAACAACCCCGCATAGCCGAAGATCGCATTCAGTATGAAATAGGATATGTTCTGGTCCTCATCGCTGAGTATATACCGGAGCGGCAGGAGCAGGAGATTGGAAAAGAGCAGCCCGATGCCGAGGCCCAGGAGCCCCCCGAGCATCGAAGCGAAAGAAACCTTTCTCAACCTCTCCTCCATAAAGACGGACACGATCCCGAGGAGCAGCCCGATACCCGCTCCATAAGCGATAAATCCATATCGCATCCCATACAAAAAACCTGTAATGATAAAAAATGCAGCGATGGCTGCTCTTGCTGATATGTTCAATTTCTTTACCCTCTTTTAAACCACGTGAGATGAAACTTTAAGTGAGAAGAGAGAGGTGAGAAGTTAAGGAGCAATAATAAATCAACCACACCCTCCCTGCTTAGTTCCCACTTCCTGCTTGCCTTGCCTTCTTAGTTCCTGCGTCCTGCTTTTAACTTGCCCTTACTTGTCTTTATTGCGGTGATAATGCAACGTAAAATTTTTTGCCGTTCCGGTTGACGAACAATAAGACGGTGTCAGCGGGCTTTACCCTGGAGACCGCCTTATTGAAGTCATTCAGGTTGCTGATCCGCTGCCTGTCGATCTCCTGGATGATATCGCCCTTCTTAATGCCTGCGTCTTCGGCAGGAGAACTCTGCTCTGTTTTTACGATAACAACTCCCTTTTCGTCTTTATCTATTCCAAGCTGCTTCGCAATGGCGCGGTTAAGGTCGACTGCGGTGATCCCTGAAAGGGCGTTCTCGTCATCCGTATCGCTCTTCTGCGAGACGGCCGGCATGATATCCGTGGCCTCAGCCGGCAGCTCCGTTATGGTTGCCGTCACCGTCATATCTTTGTCCCGCCTCAATATCCTGATAGCGACCTGAGAGCCGACCTTGCTCTGGGCCACCATATTCCTCAACACTCCTACATCCCCTACTTTTTTCCCGTCAAACTCACGGATGACGTCACCCCTCATGATGCCTGACTTCTGGGCCGGGCTCCCCTTTGCTATGTCACTGACGAGCGCTCCTTCAGAGGCCTTCAGCCCGAACTTGGCTGAAAGCTCGGGAGTCATTTCCTGGATGGTGACCCCGATCCATCCCCGGGTCACCTTTCCCTTTTTGAGCAATTGGTCCATAACAAGGCGGACCATTCCGCTTGGAACGGCAAACCCTATACCCTGGTACCCGCCTGTCTTGGAGAATATTGCGGTGTTTATGCCGATCAATTCTCCTTTGATGTTCGTCAGCGGCCCCCCGGAATTCCCCGGGTTGATCGCGGCATCGGTCTGTATGAAATTTTCGTAATCGGCAATGCCCACATCCGCCCTGCCCACGGCGCTGACAATGCCCATAGTGACCGTGTGACTCAGGCCGAAGGGGTTCCCTATTGCAAGGACGAATTCCCCTACCTGCAGCTTGTCTGAATCACCCCAGGGCACCAGCGGGAGCCCGCTCGCATTGATCTTAATGATCGCGATGTCCGTCTTCGGGTCGGCCCCTATGAGCCTGGCCCTGAAGCTCCTCCTGTCATAAAGGATCACCTTGATATCATCGGACTGCTCGACTACATGGTTATTGGTAACGATATACCCGTCGGCAGACACAATGACCCCGGAACCGAGACTTTGCTCTTTCCATTTTTTCGAATGGCCGTCAGGGAAGGGGTAGAGGTAATCGAAGAACTCATCGAAAGGACCCGGCTGCTTCTTCAGCGTCTTGACACTCGATATATTTACTACCGCCGGGGAAACAGCTCTCACCACATCGGAGAAGGCCCGTGAAGACTCTGCTGCGGAGCCCTGGAACCTCGGGGTAAAGGGAATATACGACGGCGCTGTGGTTCTGCTTAAAAGGTAGTAGGTAAGCCCGCCCAGCAAAAATCCGAGGAGAAGGACTGCAGGAATCAGAATCAACCGTTTTTTCATAGTCTATTTTAACATTAATTTCCTAATATCCCCACCCCTCAAAGTAATCCGGTGGGAATCAAGGTACTCAACAAGCGGAAGCGCATATTTACGGGTTGTCCCAAGGACGTCCCTGAACTCCGCTATGGTCATTTCCCGCTTCTTTGCATAAAAATCCTTTATTGCCCCGATCATCCTGTCATAGTTGTTTTTTGTTATGTACATGGAATCATTGATCCTTACCAGGGCGCCTTCCTTTGTGAGGAGCTTTATAAGATCATCCAGTTCCCTGCCGCTGACAGCTGCCAGCTGCCGGGCGAGTTCGCTCTTGAGGGGCGGCTGGAACCCCGCTTTTTCGAGCAGCAGGAGTATCCTGTCCTTTGTGCCTTCATCCCCGTGCGAAAGGGCCACTTTAAAGCTCCTGAGCCGCAGCATCTCCTTGTCCACAACGACATTTGCCGCCAGCGAGGCAAGGGAGGAAAAATGCGGGGTGAGAAATTTCATCTTCAACTCCTCTTTAGGGACCCCGGCCTTGAGGGGATTTTCTTTATGGAAACGGCTGAGAGCAGAAACCAGTGTCTCCTGGAAAACCGCGCAACTGTCCCGGTGGAACAGGACATCACGGCTCTTTACCAGCACGCCCTCTTTCACCAGGCAATCAATGGCTGCGTGGATCTCCGGTAGGTTCCCCTGGATCCAGCCCTCGATTTCATAAACCGTGGAACCGTTAAAATGGGCCCTTTTCACCTTTGTTTCGATCTTTTCCTTCAGTCCGCCCTTACTGAAAACAATAAGGTCGTCTATGCCGGCTTTCTTTTTCCGCTTTACGGGATAGGGGTCCAGGATCTCACCGCCGCCTATCGTCTCCAGTGGAGAAAACCTCCTGATAATGTACCTGTCGCCTGAAAGCGCCACAACCGGGTCTTCAAGCCTGAACTGGCAGTAACATGATTCTCCCGGCCTTGCTTCATCTCCGTTATAGATGACTATTCTTGCAACTGTCTCGGATGTGCCTGAATAGAAATGAACAAGGCTCCTGCTTTTGAGGAGCGGGGCGCCTTTCAGCATTTCGAGTTCGGCGTCAAGCGCCTTTGTGGGCACAAACCTGCCCGGCGCAACAACAACATCCCCTCTATTAAGCAGGTCCCTGTCAATGCCCTGTAGATTGATCCCGATCCTCCTGCCTGCATAGGCGGTTTCAACGGCTTCCCCATGGCTCTGCAGGCCCCTTACTTTACTTTCAATCTTCGACGGCAGGATCTCAACCGGGGCGTCCAGGGATATGGTCCCTGAAACAGCAGTGCCGGTGACAACAGTGCCGAACCCTTTGAGGGTAAAAACCCTGTCAACAGGCATCCTGAACAAACCTTCGGTGAGCTTGGGACGGACATCCAGGGCAACGGCCCGTATTTTTTCCTTCAGCACATCTATGTTCTGCCCTGTCTTTGCAGAAACAGGAATAATCTCGGCCTTCTCAAGGAAGGTGCCCTTCACAAACGCCCCGGCCTCATCAGCAACAAGGCCCAGCCAGTCCCCGTCCACCAGGTCGGCTTTTGTGATCACCACAAGCCCTGCCTTGATCTTCAGCAGTTCGCAGATCGCGAGATGTTCACGGCTCTGGGGCATGATCCCTTCATCAGCGGCAATGACCATGAGCACGACATCAATGCCCCCGGCCCCTGCCAGCATGTTTTTTATGAGCCGTTCATGGCCGGGCACGTCAACAATGCCCAGGGTAAGGCCGTCAGGATAGGAGAGGCCGGCAAACCCGAGGTCTATGGTGATGCCCCGCTCTTTTTCTTCCTTCAGCCTGTCAGGGTCAACACCGGTAAGCGCCTTTACAAGAGCGCTCTTGCCATGGTCGATATGTCCTGCCGTGCCGAGGATAATGTTTTTTGTATTTATCGAGTTCACCTGTTCTCCAAAATATGGACCACAGAGCAATGATAAATCCTAAACTCCAATACTACAACGAGATTTCGGATTTTATTCCCCCTTAATAAAGGGGGCGAGGGGGTTGTCTCTTCGCCGGTGTCTTTACAACCCCCTTCTCTCCCCCTTTTCTAAGGGGGAATTTCAACGCCTTTTCAGGCACTCTCCGTGTCCTCTGTGGTTGTCCGCTTTAGTGATCGCCGGCTACAAAGTCACTGAACCCTCTCAGGACTTTGAGGCCCAGGCCCTGGCTTTTTTCAGGGTGGAATTGTGTTGCAAGCACGTTGTCCTTCCATACCATGGAAACAAAGTCGGTCCCATAGGCGGTCCGTGCGGCAACGATACTCTCTTCTTCCGGAACTACATAGTAGGAATGGACAAAGTAAAAATACGCATTGTCGGGTATCCCGTCAAACACAGGCGGTTTCCTGAGCAGCCGTGCATTGTTCCATCCCATATGGGGAATTTTCAGTTGCTGCCCGCCTGCAGCCTTCCGGTTTTCATCAAACCTGAATTTGACCACCTTGCCCTTAAAAACCCCCATGCCTTTGCAAAAGCCGAACTCTTCGGACTCGGCAAATAAGATCTGGAGCCCGAGGCAGATGCCCAGGTAGGGTTTGCCCTTCTCAATCTCCTTCACTATTGCGCCGAGCAGGTCCAGGTTGTCAAGGTTTTTCATGCAATCTTTGAAAGCGCCGACCCCGGGGAGTACAATCCCCTTTGCATCGGCAACCACACGGGGGTCGGACGTTATCCTGACATCGGCCCCGATTTTTATGAAGCCTTTCTCAACGCTTCTGATGTTTCCCATGCCGTAATCTACAATTGCAATCATACCTTTGATTTTACCATACAAGGAAAAGTTTTTTTAAATTCAACCACTCATCTCCAATGCCCTTTGCCCCGGAAAGCATGAAATCCCTTGCTGTCCTGACCTCAAGCCCCCCGTCAGGGCGCTCCTTTATCCCTATTGCTCCGTCCCTGTCGGTCCTGAAGACTTCCACCCCCCTGAGCATGCCGAGCGTTTCGCTATGCGGATGTCCATAGGGGTTCTTCTTCCCGACGCTTATGACGGCGATTGCAGGCGATATGCCGCGGAAAAACGCCCCTGAAAGAGATGAGCGGCTTCCGTGATGGGGGACTTTGAAAACAGCGCTCCTGAGATACTCCCCGAGGTATGCAAGGTTGTCTCCGGCTGAGCTCTCAATATCCCCGGAAAATAAAAAGGCATGCCTCCTGCCCTGGATTTTCAGCACCAGCGAATCATTGTTCTCGTCTGCATCCCTTGTGCTGCCGGCATAAAATCCCTCATAGGGATGGAGGACTGTAATCCTGTATCCGCCATCGGCGCCGCTTATGGTATCTCCTCTCTGAAGGCCCCTGTGCCGCACCCCTTTCAACAGCCCCTCTGCATAGGTCAGGCGGCCATTGTCCCACACCTCACTGACCCTGAAGTTATCAACCAGATGCCTCAGTCCTCCGGCATGATCTGACTGCCCGTGGGACAGGACAATTGCCTCGACCTGCCTGATCCCCCTGTATTTAAGGAATTCACCTGCCTGGAACCCGTTCTTGCCGGTGTCTATTACCAGGGTTTTTTTATCCGGCAGCTCGACTACCGCGGAATCGCCCTGCCCGACATCCAGGTAGGTGATGCGCATTCCCCTGTGTTCAAAAAACATAAGGCCCGCATAGATAATGATAGGAATTACTGCAACGGCAAAAGACAGTAAAAAGTGATGAGTGATGCGTGATGAGCCTAAAGGCAGTGATGGGTGATGGGTAATGAGTGACGAGTCCAAAAGGCAGTGATGAGTGATGCGTAATGAGTGACGAGTATAAAGACAGTGAGACGTGAGATGTAACGGGTCTTTGTCCTTCAACTCATCACTCATCACCGATAACTTTTCACGGTCTTTAAGGACCACATAGAGCAGCAGCCCGGAGTAAAATGTAATCAGCAGTATGGGAGGGAAGGCCGGCGCCTTGATATCGATAAAATCCCATTGCGCTGCATAGCGGATGCAAGAGAGGACAAAGCCTGTAATCCTGTCTATCAAGGCATGCATGGGGAATGTGCCGGACAGGAGAAAAACACAGGACGACAGGAGAGCTGCAGGCAGGATGATAAACCCGATTACAGGAGTGATGATCAGGTTCGTGACAGGAGATATGAGAGAAAAATAATGGAAGGAATACGCTGTCAGGGGCGCGGTCCCTATCGTTACTGCAAGGGAAATGCGCAGGGAGGAACGGAAGAATTCCAGTGCGGAAGACCAGAAGCGCATAAGAACGGAAGACAAACCATGGGGGTTTTTAAATTTCATCTTTTCCGCTTCCACCATTTCTCCCTGTTCTTTCGGCCTTTCGCTGCTTCCGTTCTTCCGGGCTCCCTCCGCTGCAGTCCCTATACACAGCACCGCGATGAAGGACAGCTGGAATGAGAGATCGAGCAGGGAATCGGGCTGCATCACCGTAATGATCACCGCAGCCAGGAGCAATGTATTGAGCCAAAAGCCCTTGCGCTGAATCAAAAGCCCTGACAGGAAGAATATGATCATAATGAAAGACCTTACCGCAGGAGGGCTCATGTCCGAAATGCCCAGGTATCCGGTCATGAAAGGAATACACAGGGCCGCAGCGATTTGCGAGGGAGTAAAGTAAAGGGTCAGCCTGGTGAGCAGCCTGTAAGGCGCCAGCTTTACCAGAAACCTGATAACCCCGAAGAGGACAAAAAGCAGCAGTCCGAAATGGGACCCGGAGATGCTTAATATGTGTGCCAGGCCGGTGACACTGAAGGCGTTGTTCATGTCCTTTGCCAGCAGGCTGCGCTCCCCGGTTGTGACAGACATGAGGAAGGGGGCTGTGTTCGCGGAAAACCGGCCCCTTATCCCGCTGTTAAGCGCTGACCTCATGCTTCTGAAGAATTTCTTAAAAGGATTCTTTTCCTGCTCTTCCCCGAGGTCCTCTGTTTCAGCAGCATATCCGGCAGGAATATTCCTGGGGCCGCCGGGATTCAGGAAGTACGCATCTCCCGGGATTTGCACCTTCATGCGATAGAGCGTACCGGGGGAGAGGACAGTGCTGCCGACCACGCGTATTTTATTGATACGCAACGGCTTGCCCTCTTTATCCTCTGCTTTCCTGACTTCCACGTCCTGCGAGAAGACCTCCTCTTCAGGGTTGAGCCGGACTGCTTCATAGCCTGCTATGCCGTTTATTTCAATGAACTCTCCGGCAAGTTCTGCAGTCTGCTGCGCAGGCACGCACATCAGCTTTGCGTAGAAGAACCCGGAGGCCGCAAGAACGGCCATCCAGAGGACGGGCTGGAGGACATGAAACAGGGATGCGGGCGGGGGGAGATTCCCGGATAAACTCTTATACCCCCTGCTTTTCGAAAAGAGCAGGAAGGAGACACTTATGAAAGAAATGATGCTGCCGGTGAAAGGGAAGAATCTGCAACAGAAGAAAAGGGACACTCCATAGATAAATGAAGCGAGGTAGCCCATAACCGGCAGCTCAGTAAAAGGCGTAAGCTGTCAGCCATACATTAGGGGACATGGGCCGTCAGTTGCTTGCTCTCATATTCTTTCTTATCACGTCCGCCACGCCTTCAGCCGTGTTTTTCGCCACTGAGGGGTCCTCTGCTTCAACCATGACCCGTATCTTCGGTTCGGTCCCGGACGGCCTTACGAGTATTCGCCCGGCACTGCCGAGCCTCTTTTCCGCTTCATCGATGCTCTTTGCTATCGCCGGGATTTTCTTCGGGTCTTTCCTTTCCGCCACAGGGATATTGAGGAGCACCTGGGGGTAGAGTTCTATGCCGCCTGCAAGCTCAGAGATGCGCTTGTTCTTCTTTCTCATAAGGGACAGGACCTGGAGCGCTGTAATAGGGCCGTCCCCGGTAGTATTGTAGTCAAAAGAGATGATGTGCCCGGACTGTTCGCCGCCGAGGCTGTAGCCGCTCTTCAGCATTTCCTCGACAACATAACGGTCTCCGACCTTTGTCCTGACAAACCCGATCCCCTGTCCTGCCAGATATTTTTCGAGGCCGAGATTGCTCATGACCGTGGACACGACCCCATTGCCCTTGAGCTTGCCCTCTCTCTTCAGCTCAGAGGCCCATATGCCGAGGATTACATCCCCATCAACGATGGCGCCGTTTTCATCTGTCAGGAGGGTCCTGTCCGCGTCGCCGTCATGGGCTATCCCGATGTGCGCATCATGCTCCCTGACGGCCCGCGCAAGGTTATCCAGGTGCAAAGAGCCGCATTCCTCGTTAATATTCATCCCATCGGGTTTATCGTTTATGGATATGACCTCTGCGCCGAGTTCCTTCAGCAGTACCGGGGTGACTTTATACGCAGCGCCATGTGCGGAATCAACAACGACCTTCAGGCCGTCGAGGTCCATTCCCCTGGGTATCGTGGATTTTATATATTCAATATACCTGCCCGTGGCATCATCAAGCCGGTAGGCCCTGCCTATCTTTTCCCCCGCCGCTCTCCTTGCGGGAAAATTCTCATCCGCGCACAGCCTTTCAATGTCCTGCTCAAGCGCATCGGAAAGCTTGAATCCGTCGGAGGAGAAAATCTTTATGCCGTTATCTTCAAAGGGGTTGTGCGAAGCTGAAATGGCGATCCCGGCGTCAAGCCGCAGCGCCCTTGTAAGAAAGGAGACACCGGGGGTGGGGAGCGGCCCGACAAGGGTCACATTCATTCCCTTCGCGCATATCCCCGAGGTGAGCGCGCTTTCTATCATGTAGCCGGAAAGCCGGGTGTCCTTCCCTATCAGCACCATGCGCCTGCCATGGTCATTTCTCAACACCGATCCGATGGCCATCCCTATTCTCAGGACATTTTCAGGGGTCATGGGGAACTTGTTTACTTTTCCTCGTATGCCGTCAGTGCCGAATAGTTTCATTTCCAGATCCTCTTCATAAAGTCAGGCCCTTGCCTGTTTTTTTACTCCCTGCCTGTTTTTTTTATGACAATACTTACTGTGACTTCCGATGTTTTTGTCCTGATGTTCCTGCCGCTGGTATTGAGCTTTACATTCTGGACGATATTCGAATCAAGCCCGGTAATGTCCAGAGGCTCCGTCCTCAGGACGGCAATCCTTGCCAGCTCCGTCATTGCACCCCCGACGGTCACCGATGAGGGTTTGACCTCAATCGCCGTGATCCTGTACCCTTTTTCAGGTATGCCGATGACAGCCGCCTTCACGGGCACTACCTTTGATATGGATTCATCAAGAGTGACTTTTACCGAAGTGGGCTCTATCCTCAGGACCTCCACAGTCCTCGGGACAATGATGTTGCTCTTGTCGATATAATACGTGGACTCGCCTTTTTTCGCGTTTGAAAGATCGATGACAACGCCTACGTCAACCGGCCTCAGGCTCTTCAAAAGTCTTTCGTGCCCCCTAAGGCTCAGGCTCACGGACTTTACATTCTCCCTGAGGAGTTCAAGGCCCCGGGGGACATTCTTAAAACCTATGGAAGCGTCGACGGACATTTCCGCCTGGCCGCGGTACGTCACGAAAAACCACATGGAGATGGCCAGCAAAACGGCGACTATTTTCAACCCTATGTTACTCAATATGCCTTTTTTCAATCGGCCACCTGTGTTGTCTCTTTATCCTTTTTGAAATTCCTTTGCGCCTTTTGCCGCCGTTGTTTTCCCCTTCTTCGCTTCTGTAAACAGGTCCGTAAGCACGTCCCTGAGAGTTCCCATGTCGAGCCTGGTTTCCAGCTTTCCGTTCATGGCAAGCGAAATGGAGCCTGTCTCCTCAGAAACAATAATGGCGACGGCATCCGTTTCCTCCGCAATGCCGATGCCCGCCCTGTGCCTGGTGCCGAGGGCCTTGCTGACATCAGAGCCAAGGGTTATGGGCAGGAAGCACCCTGCGGCAACAACCCTGTTGCCCCGTATCACAATGGCGCCGTCATGTATAGGCGATGTGGGGTGGAAAACACTCAGGAGCAGTTCCTTCGAAACCTTTGCATCGAGAGGAGTGCCGATCTCGACATAATCCTTGAGGCTCACCTCCCTTTCAATAACTATCAATGCGCCGATCTTCCTGTTGGCCAGGGCCACGGCTGCCCTGACAATTTCCTCCAGGGACCTCAGCTCTTCAGCGGAAGTAAGCCCCTGAAAGAATGACGACTCCCCCATCTGCGCAAGGGCCCTCCTGATCTCGGGCTGAAAAAGCACTATCAGCGCTATGACCACCTGGGACCAGAAGCTCTGGATGATCCAGTCCATAGTATACAGCTGGAGATACTTTGAGAAAAAAGACGCTACAAGGAGAACGCCGAGCCCCACCAGCATCTGGGCGGCCTTCGTGCCCTTTATGATAAGAAGGATACGGTAAAGAATTATGGAGACAAGGACAATATCGAATAAGTCCTGCCACCTGACCTGTTTTACAAGCTCCAGCAAAAATTCTCCTCACCACAAAGAAATATATCCGGAGGGATCCCGAACAAAGATCAAAAGGCCTTTCCAGGCCTCAAAATGAACATCATAATTATAGCATATTGCAGCGTCATCAGGAACTCCGGCCGCCCCTCACACACGGGCAGATAGAGGTGGGCAGGGGAAGGGAGGCATGTCTCTCCGTCTTCGGGAAACGCGATAAATTTAATTTGGATGCCTGTTTTCCTGCTGAGAGGAGAGGTGGTACGGTAATTGCCTTTATATGGCGTGAGGGATCGGCTCTAAGGAATCGCTTCCGAAAGACTTCGAAACACACCTCCCTCCCCCTGGTGTAGTCTGGGGGGCTGTTACCACCTTGATGAAAGACTTTGATCCATACATTCCGTCGCCTACAGATCGTGGCCTTTATGCTCACGGAAAGCGGCTTTATCGCTGTGATATAATAGGCCAATGGATGTTGCCTTGAATAATAAGCCTGATTTGATGTTGCAAACTTTTGATCTTCTGAGCATGCCCGCCTTTATCATCGACGCGCATCTGAAAATTGTCTCTTTTAATGATACCGCCGGTTCCCTTTTCCACTACACCCATGCCGATACTGCTGACCTGAAAATCGCGGACATCGCATGTCGGGCGCCCGAGTTTTCGGATGAACTGCACGTCGCTCCGCCGCGTCTTGTGCTCGAACCCTTAGACGGCCGGGCGCCCGGCAGTCCTTATCAGGAGGTTTTGTGCAGGAAAAAAGACGGCGAACTCTTTTCCGCCGGGCTGTCCCTCCTGCCCTACCGGGACACTCTGCGGCTCGTCGTGATCCAGGACATATCGGACAAAAGAAAGCTCCAGCAGAGGGCGTCCCAGCGGACAAAGGAATTATCCATATTTAATGCCTTTGCAAAAATCCTTACCAGCAACAGGGATATTCACAAGATCATGCACCAGACTGTCGACATGCTGATCGGCATTATGGGCGCCGACAAGGCATGGATTCACCTGACCGGTGAGGCGAAAGGAGAACTCAGCCTGGCAGTACAGAGGAATTTTTCAAAGGCCATGTACGGGCAACTGAAGCAGCTCAAGCCGGGGCAGGGCCTCAGCGGAAAGGTCTTTACATCGCGAAGGCCCCTTCTTGTCAAGAAGTCCTCGGAAGATCCGCGGGTCTCTTTCAGGGAGGAGGGGATGGAGAGCATAGCAGGCGCTCCCATCATGTCTTCCCGCGGGCTTATTCTCGGGGTCCTTACCGTCTCGAACAGGAGCGCCTCTTATTTCACTTCTATGGACATACAGCTCCTCACCGTTGTGGGGAACCAGCTCGGGGTGGCGCTGGAAAATGCAAGGCTGATCAGCCAGCTCAGGGACAAAATGCGGCAGATCGAACTCATTAATGAGTTGAGCGGCATCATCAATTCGAGCCTCAGCATAGGGACCGTCTTCAGGATTATGGTATCGGAAATACGGAAGCTCATTGAATACGACAGGGCCAGCCTTCTCTTCTTCAATGAGAAAGAGAAGAACCTCACTATATTCGCCCTCGATACCGATATGAAAACAATCCTGAAGAAGGGAGTGAAAGCGCCGCTGGCAGGAACAAGCGCAGGCTGGGTCATACAGAACAATCAACCCCGGATAAACCATGATCTCCTGAGTGAAACGGAGTTCTCCCTTGATAAGAAGCTGATGAGCGAGGGGATACGGTCTACGATCAGCATTCCCCTCTACAGGGACAAGATGCTCGGGGTCTTCAACCTCGACAGCACAACCCCCCGGAAATACTCTGAAAAGGACCTCGAGATCCTCCTCCCAGTGGCAAAACATATATCGATAGCCCTTGAAAACGCCATTCTGTTTGAAGAGATTTCGAAGGAGAAAAAAGAATGGGAAAGGACATTCGATGCCATCGCGGACATGGTATGGATCGAAGACGGGGTCCAGAATGTTGTGAGGGCGAACAAGACCCTCCTGGTCAAAACAGGGTTCTCCGTGGTCGGGATCACCGGGAAATCATGCGGGGAGATCCTCGAAAAAATCGGGATCAGCACGGACAGATGCCTCTGTTCCGATACGATCCGCACCAAGAAACCCTCATACCTTGAACTGAGGGGAACAGGCGGCAGCCTCTTTTATTTCTGGGCCTATCCGCTGAACGATGAGGAAGGGCGCCTCTATGCAATCGTCCATTACCTGAAGGATGTCACCTCCCAGAAAAGGCTTGAACAGCAGCTGATCAGGGCGGACAAAATGGCTTCCCTCGGGACCCTTGTGGCAGGCATTGCCCATGAAATAAACAACCCTCTCGGCATTATCGCCGGCTTCTCGGAGGCGCTCCTCGACAGGTCCAAAGAAAGCGCCCTGCTGGGCATGGAGGACTTCAGCGATTTTCCCGAATACCTTCAGACGATTCATAACGAAATTTTCAGGTGCAAGGACATACTCAGGAGCCTCCTTGAATTTTCCAGGCCCCACGGGGGGACTTTCAGGGAACTGGACATCAATGAACTGATCAAGGAAGTTATCCTCCTGGTAAACCATAAGGCGGCACGCCTGAAACATAATATCAGGCTGGACTTAAACAGATACCTGCCGAAAATTTACGCTGATGCAGGTAGCCTGAGGCAGCTCTTTATGAACATCATCATAAATTCGATGTATTTTACTCCCGAGGGGGGGAGCATAACCATAACGACTGAAATGGACCCCGGCAATGAGGAGGGGCATGTCCTTTCCCGGTTCCCGGACATCATCAAGGTGGCGATTAACGACACCGGCGCCGGGATCCCCGCCGATATCATTGATAAGATTTTCGATCCTTTCTTCACCACACGGCCTGTGGGAGAGGGGACAGGGCTCGGGCTTGCGATCTGCCACAAGATCGTTGAAAAGCACAGCGGCGCTATCGACGTGGAAAGTGTGCCTGGTAAGGGGACGACTTTTATTATCCGGATTCCTGCACGGGAGAATGATGATAAGGATTCTTGCAGTTGATGATGAGGAGCCTTTCCGCCGGCTCCTCAAAAAAGAACTCACCAGGAAGGGCTTCCACACAGAGGTAGCGCCTGACGGCGATACGGCACTGGGCCTCCTCAGGAACAATGTATACGATATCGTGCTCCTCGATATCATGATGCCCGGAATGGACGGCATCTCTCTTTTGAAAAAGCTTAAGTCCGAGGGTTCCGCCCCGGCGATTATCGTCCTGACCGGGAAGGCAACGGTGGAGACAGCTGTGGAAGCCATGAAGAACGGGGCCTATGACTACCTGACGAAACCCTACAAACTGGACGAGCTGGTTATTATCATCGGCAGGGCATACGAATACGGGAGCCTCAGGATAAAAAACGAACAGCTCCAGCAGGAACTGATCAGGAAGGAATCCCCTGAAGGCTTCGTGGTCAGGAGCAGGCAGCTCGAAGAAATCCTGCAGCTCATAAAGAAAATCGCGCCGACCGATTCTCCGGTTTTCATCCAGGGTGAAAGCGGCACCGGCAAAGAACTGATAGCGAGCACCATATGGCATTACAGCAAGAGGAAAGAACACCCCTTCATTGCCCTGAACTGCGCAACTCTCACTGAAAACCTTATGGAATCCGAACTCTTCGGACACGAGAAAGGCGCTTTCACCAATGCCTACCAGACAAAGTACGGCATCGTGGAAGTTGCGGACAACGGTACCCTGTTCCTGGATGAAATCGGGGAGATGCCCCCGGGACTCCAGGTCAAGCTCCTCAGGTTTCTCGACTCAGGAGAATTCAGGAGAATCGGGGGGAACAAAAACCTCAGGGTCGATGTCAGGATAATCGCTGCCACCAACAGGAACATGGCAGAGCTCGTCAAGGCAGGGGAGTTCAGAAACGACCTTTATTTCAGGTTAAACGTCATCAACATATTCATTCCTCCTCTCAGGGAAAGGAGAGAGGACATTCCCGAACTCGCGCAGCATTTTCTGGAAAAATACGGACAGAAGCTGACAAAATCCATGGACGGTATTGAACCCGGGGCGATGGATGTACTGAACAGATACGACTGGCCGGGCAATGTAAGGGAACTCGAAAATGTGGTGGAAAGGGCCGTAATCCTTTGCGACTCCCGGAAGATAAAGGCAGAGGACCTTTCCGTTTCCGCCCCGTCAGCGCCCGGGGAAAGCACATCGGCCACTCTTGAAGCTATGGAAAAGGAGCATATCCTGAAGATCCTCAAAGAGGCAAAGGGCAATCAGTCCCTGGCCAGTCAGATGCTGGGAATCGACAGGAAAACCCTCTATCACAAACTGAAAAAATACGGCATACGGACGTAAAGGGGATAACCTGAGCAGAAAACACTAAATCCTAAGCACGAAATTCTAAACAAATTCAAATTTCCGAAACTGTTTTGGATTTTGATCATTTTTGCTTGTTTAGAGTTTAGGATTTCGAATTTCGTATTTGAAACTCCATGCCTCAGTGTCCTCTATGGTAAAATATTTGCGCTGCATACAGGAGGTATTTATGGAAAAAGAGAAAAAGAGAGGTCTCAAAGAAATTGTCGCAACAAGAATAGAGTTCTTCAGGAGGAAGCCCGAGGCTGCCGTTTACAGGCCGAAAGTGTCGTCGAAGCATATCCAGGGGCTCTGCACCGAAGCCAAAGTCAGAGAGCACACCGTCAGATCCGATTACGGGGAGGCGGCAGGGGGAACAAACCAGGGGCCGAACCCTATCGAACTCCTGCTCTCGGCCTTTGCCGCCTGCATAGAGGCTGCATTTTACGAGTTTGCCGTGCATGAGGGCCTTACCGTAGATGCCCTTTCGGTTGATGTTGAAGGCACTCTTGACCTGAGGGGGCTTTTCATGGTGGACGACAGCGTATCCCCGGGATTCCAGGACCTGAAATATGTGTTTACCATTTCATCTCCCGATGATGAGGCAAAGGTGCGGGACCTTGCCGAAAGAGTAGTCGCCCACTGTCCCGTGGTTGACAGCCTCATAAGGCCGATGCAGATCTCAGGAGATATCAGGATAGTGAAATAAGCAAGCGGCAGGATCATAATAAAACACTTGCGTTGGCCTCAGAGAAGGAGATTGGCGGCCCCGATATATTTCGCAATGGAATCTTTCTTCAATACCTCTCCAATGATGACAATGCGGCTCTTTGCAACAGGCGTATCAAAGGGGGCGCTGTCCACTCTGCCTGAGGAGAGGTCGAACCTGTACGGTCCTTTGTCGGTCTGCACAAGTGCCTTTGCCCTTATCACCTTGCCGCAAACTCCACGACACATATCATCAAAGAGCTTCTGAACTTTTGAAATCTCCGTTGCTCCCTTTAACGGGATGGACAGGGTATCAAACCGGCAATGGAAAGGCTCTCCCGCTTTAAAGAGGGCCATTTCCCGCGCCTCGGGGAGCGGGAAATCCATGCCTGCTTTTACCGTGCGGTACACAAGCGCGCCGGGGTTGAGTTGTTCAATTGCAGCCGCTGTCTTATCGGCCATCTGCTCATCAACAAGGTCCGTTTTATTAATGAGGAGCACATCTGAATTCCTGATCTGGTCCTCAAAGTAACTGCCGAACATTCCCGATTCATAAAATTCGAGAAATTCCACGGCATCGACAATACCCACCACGGCTATGTGCTTCAGATTGAGGATTTCAAGGGCTTCGAGAACACCTGAAACCGAGGCAACTCCGCTCGGCTCTATAATGAGGTGTTCCGGACTGAAGTCCTTTATTACCCTCTGAATGGTTGTAATCAGGTCGAACTTCAGGCTGCAGCAGACACACCCGCTCGGCAGTTCCACGGATTCAATGCCCTTTACCGAGATAATTTCCCCGTCAATGCCGGCTTTCCCGAAATCATTGACAAGCACCACCGTCCTCTCTCCGGCGCCCTTCAGGAAATGCTGTATGAATGTCGTCTTCCCCGCGCCCAGAAGGCCGCATACAACCGTTACTTTCATAATGCCCTATCATATCTCAGAGTAACCGCAACGGACAAGTTGCGGTAGTTGGGCAGTCTGCCGGAAAGCCTTTCTCCGCGATACCGGCTGGGGTCCCCAAAAGGAGAAGACTTTTGGGGTGCCAATAGTATTGGGCAACCCCGTTTATAGCTTTACTGGAAGACCACTTCTCTTATTTCAGGAAAACATAACCGGCCAAATGATGAATATGTCTTTATCGCGTCGTGAAAGGCTTTCCGGCAGACTGCCCAACTACCGATTTCCAACATTATGATGCCGGAATGCGGGTCCGGACTTGGGGCAATTCTCCCCATGGCCTGGGGCAATTTTCCCCACGATTTATTGCTTCAAAGGTCCTTGCGCATAAGAGTCGCGCATGGGCAAGGGAGAGATGGAGAAAAAAACATATACCCTTTCAAACACTTATACTTTCAGGGAAACAGTCCCGAATTGCCGGGAAAGAGCTGTGGGGAGGTGGCATCGAAGTTGCTTTTTTATTCCCTGTGAAAACTATTCTTCTCTGCAGCCAGGACCCCATATTGATAAAAGGCCTTTACGGTCCCTTAAGGGATTCCGGATACCAGATTGAAACCAGCGAGCACCCCGCTGATGCAATAAAGAGCGTTTTCGCCGCCCCATATCTCTCGGTGGTCCTGGACTCACGAGATATCGGGATGACCGCAACAGATGCGGCAGCAGTCATTAAATCAATCCGTCCGGATATCTCCGTAATCATAATAGGGAAAGATGCGGCAAATGACGACCTGTATACGATGCAGCCCGACGCCATCGATAAACTCAAAGAACTCATTCAGGAACTCTCGTTGCTTAAGATGAAAATTCATCCATAAAAAAAACCTAAAAGGAGGAAATTATTCATGACACCCAGAGAAATTGTCCTTAAAGCCTTTGAAGGCGGCAGACCGGAAAGGGTCCCGGTAACCCTTTTCGGCGGCGGTATGTGGAGCATAAAAGATTACGGCACGAGCTTCGAAGAGCTTGCAAGCAATGAAGATAAAAACGTGGACATGTGCGTGGCCGAAGCGGAGAAGATCAGGAGCGACATCATTTATGTAGGGTCCGGGTTCAACAATTTTCACGCTATTGCCCTCGGCAGGAAATACGGGACAGGGGTCAAGTTCCGCGAAATCGGCGCACCCGATATGACGGAACATATCGTGCATTCGGAAGAAGACCTTGCAAAACTCGACATACAGGACCTTTTCAAGGAAGATGTGGTCAGGAAAGTCATGAACGCCACCATGAAGGTCAGGGAGAAGATCGGCGGCAAGTACCTGGTCACCATGACCTGCTGGGGACCTTTCACCCTTGCAGCGCGCTTTGTGGGGGAAGAGGCCTTCATGAAATATACTTTCAAGAAACCTGCTTTTGTCGAAAAAATGGTCGACTTTTGCGCAGACCTCCTGATCGCGCTTTATGAACCGCTGGTCAATGCAGGCCTTGAAGCCATAAGCATTGCCGACCCCACTGCGTCAGGGGACCTGATCAACCCGAAACAGATGGCGAAATTTGCAGTGCCTCCATTAAAGAAAATGAGCGACTGGGCAAAGTCGAAGAATGCCCATACAATCCTGCACATCTGCGGCAATACCGGTGACCGTCTCGAACAGTTCATTGATACCGGGTGCTCCACCATCTTCTTCGACCAGAAGGTGGACATTGCCAGGGCAAAGGAAGTCCTCGCCGGCAAAATGAGCTTTGGCGGCAATGTCGCCCCTGTCCATGTGCTTCTCAATAAAACAGCTGCCGAAGTCGAGCAGGCCTGCAAAGAGGTGATAGAGATTGCCGGAAAGGACGGCGGCTTTATCCTGGTGCCGGGATGCGATATCCCGCCTACCATCGCATACGAAAATCTCAAGGCGTTTCATGATGTGGCGCTGAATTGGAAGTATTAAGGTAAGGTACGGTCCTCAAGGGGAGGTGAACAGGAAGAGATAACGAGGAGAAGCAACCCTGTATGGGGGAGGTTAAACATGGGAGTTGTAGATTACATCAGGAGTCTTCTGGCCCTGGGGCCGGGAACACAAGCAAAGGAGGAAAAACAAATGGCAGAAGAAAAAAAAATGACCCTGGAAGAAGTAAACGAGTACATGAAGAAGAAATGCGGGTTCGTACCGAGGATGTTCCAGATCATAAACACCGTTACCCCTGACCCGGGAAGGACCTTCGCAGATTTTTATGAGAGCATTTTCGGGGACGGCGCCCTTTCCCGCAAGCACAAGGAACTGATGTTCATGTCAGGCGGCGTTGCATACTGCTCCCCGAGATGCATCATTCATGTCATCCCCGCCATCAACGCAGGCGCAACAACAGGCGAGATATTCGAGGCCGCATCTGTCGGCATGATCCTGGCAGGCTTTGTTCCCGGCGGACCCGGTATCCCCTATGCCTTTGAATACGCGTTGAAGTGCCTCGACATCGAGGCAAAATACAAGAAGGGCGAGAAATGGGAATACCTGCCCCAGCCGAGATTCGATCACGGGGTATTCTAGGGAAAGGAAGTAACCTCAGAGAACACTGAGAATGAACAAAAAAAGAAGGGCAGTGCCTTCGCGGGAAGAGCAACCGCCCCTAAGTAAGTGATCACAGCTATTCTAACATATACCGAAAGGAGATGGAATGTTCCAATTCAAGACAGCGCAGAAGGTATTTGACTTCGGTGGGATAAAGATAGGCGGACAGCCAGGGGAGAATCCCCCGCTCATGATCTCATCGATGTTTCATAACAAGGACAAGATAGTCCAGGACAGGAAGGGCAACTTCGACAGGGAGAGGGCGAAAGAACTCATTAAGAAACAAGAGGAACTCTCCGACATCACCGGAGTCCCCGGCATGGTCGCCATGGTAGCCAATAGCCCTGAAGAGGCCAAGATCTACATCGACTTTTTTCTTGAAACAACCAACATGCCCTTCGGGATCGACATGTGGGTCGCCGAACAGCGTGCAAAGGCCACGGAATATGTATCAAAGCTCGGAGTTCAGGACAAATTCCTGTACAACAGCATTACCCCCTGGGACAAGGACATCAAGGGACAGGTGCAGCGGCTGAAGGACCTGGGGATCAAGCATGTCGTTGTACAGGCCTTTGACGACCAGGACCAGTCTCCCGCAGGCAGGCTGAAATCCCTGGAGTCTATCCTTGCGCAGGGCGCCGATGCCTTTCAGACCGTAATCGTCGATACGTCGGTCATGAACCTGCCGTCGACATCATTCTCCCTGATTGCAAACAGGATCATTAAAGAAAAACTCGGACTGCCCTGTGGCGGCGCCTATTCCAACGGGACCCATATGTGGAAAGAGATCAAGGAGAAATGGGGCCTCGACGGGTTCAAGGCCATGGATGCAGTAGTACAGGGCATGGCCTCAGCCCTGTGGAGCGACTTCAATTTCTGCGGACCCATCGTTACCGCACCGAGGGTGTTCCCGGCCGTTGCAAGCGCTCATATGCTCCTGTCCACCCTGGTGTACGATGAAACAAATGTGATACCGAACAACCCGAACCTGCCGCTCAGGAAGAATTTCAGCGACTTCATTACAAAGCTGCAGGAAGGCGGTACAAGAAAAAAAGGCCAATAATAGTATTCACCACGGAGATCACCGAGACTATTAAAAGTATTCAGGGATTTCTCAGTGTACTCTGTGGTAGAAAAATAAGAAAGGAGAACGAACGTTCATGAATTCGAGAGAAAGAGTACTGAAGCTTTTTAAAAAAGAACCTATCGACAGGGTCCCGTGCTTCAGCGGAATGGGGAACATTACCGAGGAAGGGATCAAAAAGCTGGGGTATAAGTTCGCCGGCATCCACCTCGATGCAAAAATGATGGCTGATACGGCAGCCTCCACGTATAAGCTTTTCGGCTTTGAATGCGGGGTCGTCCCCGTTGATCTCTGTGTGGAGGCCGAGGCTATGGGATGTGTAATCAACGTCTATCCCCACGCAGAAGGAATCCTCTACCCGACAATCAAGGAAAAACTTATCCATAAAGAGGATGAAATGGACATCAGGCTCCCGGCAGATCTTGCATCACGGGGCAGGGTCCCGCTCCTGAAAGAGGCGATAAGCTTATTGAAAAAAGATATCGGGAACGATGTGGCCATAGGCTCCTATGTGCTCGGGCCCTTTACGCTCGCCGGGCAGATCATGGAGTTGAACGATCTGCTGAAACTGTCCTTTAAAAAGGCGGACAAGGTAGCGAAACTGCTGGACCTTATGGCAGACGCCATCATCATTGTCGCAAAGGAATACGAGAAAGCGGGCACTGATTACATCACGGTCCGTGAAATGGGGGCAACCTCGGACGTATTGAGCCCCAGGGTCTTCAAGAGCCTGATACTGCCTCCGCTCCGGAAGATCATAAAGGAAATCAGCGCCTTCTCTGTGCTGCATATCTGCGGCAAGACCAATGATATCGTGCCTTTCATGGCTGAAGCAGGTCCCACTGCCATAAGCGTGGAGCAGAAAAACGATGTAACTGAAACAAGGAAAAAACTCGGGAAGGACGCCCTTATTTTCGGAAACTATGATGCCTACAACGTCCTTGTGGCAGGCGACGAGAGCCTGGTACGGACTACGGTAAAAAAATGTATCGACGACGGAGTAAGCGCAGTATGGCCGGGATGCGATATCTGGCCCACGGTCCCGCCGCAGAACATGATTGCAATGTTGGATGAGACAAAAAAATACGGAGGTAAACAATAATGGCAGACGAAGCAAAAAAGAAAGAGATCCTGGAGAAGTTGAAGAACAGTGTTATTCAGTACGATGAGGACACCTGCAAAGAGGCGGCAAACGAGGCCGTGGAAGCGGGCATGGACGGCAATGAGGCCATATTCGACGGCCTGGTGGCAGGAATGGAAGAAGTGGGCAGGCTCTTCGAAGCCCAGGAGTACTTCGTTCCCGAAATCCTGATGTGCGCAGACGCACTCTACGCGGGCCTCGACATCCTGAAACCCCATTGCCGGCAGATGGACCTCGGAGTAAAAGGCGCTGTTGTTATCGGCACCGTGGAAGGCGACGTGCATGATATCGGGAAGAACCTCGTGAAAATGATGTTCGACGTATCGGGCTTCACCATCTATGACCTCGGCAGGGACGTTCCCCTCGACAAGTTCGTGGAGGAGCAGCTGAAGACCGATTCCGAACTGGTATGTCTCTCCGCCATGATGACCACCTCGATGGTAGGCATGCCCAAGGTCATCGAAAAGATCAAGGCGAAAAACCCTGATTGCATGATCATGATCGGCGGCGCGCCGACCTCAAAGGAACTGGCGGACAAGTGGGGCGCAGACGGATATGCTGAAGACGCAAGCAATGCGCTCAAGGAGGCCATAAAGATGGTGAGCTTCCTCAAGAAACTGCGGGATGAAAAGGCTTCCAAGCAGAAGTAATAATTTTGGATGCGGCGCCCCTTAAAGAGCATCTGAAACAGGAAGGAGCAACCCTCGTCGGAGTGGGTGATGTGACCATAGCACTAGCGCATGACATCATCCACCTCAACAGGGGGATCGCCCTTGCCGTAAACAGGGGGTTGGGCCGTGAGACCATTGAGATGCTTATGAAACTCCAGAAGGCAGCGGAGGCATGGCTGAAAGAGCAGGGGTTCAGAACCTTGTTGATCCCCCCTGACTCCGACAGGATAAAGGGCAAATATATTACCAAGCTCTACAAATTCGTCAGCCATAAAACTGTTGCAACCTGTTCGGGGCTCGGGTGGATCGGGAAGAACGGCCTCATCATCAACAAGCAATACGGGTCAAAGTTGTCCTGGGCAACAGTGCTCACCGATGCGCCGCTTGAAGCGGACAGTCCCGTAACGGAATCACAGTGCGGCGACTGTGACCTCTGCGTAAAGCACTGCCCGTCAGGCGCCGTAACCGGGAACATATGGTCAAGGGGAGAGCCGTTGAAGAGCATTGTCAATTACGAGAAATGCAGGTCTTTGAAAAAGGAACGGCGGCTTTTTGAAGAGAAGCCCAATTGCGGGCTCTGCGTGACCATATGCCCGTACTCACGACAAGTAAGGAGTGGGAAGTAAAAGGAGCATAAGAACCAGGAGGAGAAATCCTAAATACGAATATCGAAATCCGAAACAAATTCGAAATTCAAAATTCGAATGTTCCAAACCGTTTCGAATTTCGGTCATTGGGATTTGTTTAGGATTTGGCGCTTGGAATTTAGGATTTGCCGTTTGTTATTGAGAATATCAGCGTTTAATTTTGAGGAGGATAAGTTCATGGCGAACAAACATAAAGTGATCTTCCAGCCGGCAGGCCGGAGGGGAGAGATAGAAGAAGGAAAAACCATTCTTGAGGCTGCGCAGGCCCTCGGTGTTGATCTTGAGGCGCTGTGCGGGAACAAGAAAGTATGCGGAAAATGCAAGGTAAGGATAGAGGAAGGCGAGTTTGAAAAGGACAATATGATCTCCAGCATGTCCCATATCGATCCCCCTGTGCCTACCGAAGATGAATTGAAGCACATAAAACCTGAAGACGGCCCCGGCATAAGGCTCGCCTGTTCCTGCGCAGTTCACGGGGACCTGAAGATCTTTGTCCCTGAAAGATCAAGGGCAGGGAAGCAGGTCGTGCGCAAGGCGGCGAAAGAGCTTATCATAGACCTGGACCCCGCAGTAAAAAAATACACGGTAAAGCTCACGCCCCCCACCCTGCACGACATGACGACCGGCGACTACGAAAGGGTGCTCACCGCCCTGGAAGAGAATTACGGGCTCAAAGGCCTGGTCTTTGATTACACCGTGCTCCTGGAGCTCCAGGACGCCTTAAGGGCAGGCGACTGGATGGCGACCCTGACTGTATGGATGGGCAGGGAAATCATTAAAGTAGAGCCCGGCTCCGTGGCAGTCTGTTACGGCCTTGCAGTTGACGTAGGCACAACAACCTGCGTCGGCTATCTTTGCGACTTAAGCACCGGGAAGGTGATCAACACCGAGTCAATGATGAATCCCCAGGTGCCCTACGGCGAGGACGTCATGTCGCGTATAACCTATGCGATGACGAACGAGGTAGGACTGAAGACGATGCAGGACGCCATCATCACCGGCCTGAACGAAGTAATCGAGAAGGTCGTGAGCGAGGTGCGTAAGGATGTCCCGAATCCCGGTTTTGTCATAGATGACCTTACCATAGTCTTTAATACCGCAATGCACCATATCTTTCTCGGGCTCAACCCGATATACATCGGACGCTCCCCCTTTATCCCTGCGGTACAGCGTTCCCTGGACATCAAGTCCCGGGATCTCGGGCTGAAGATCAACCCTGCTGCGTACATCCATGTACTGCCTATCGAGGCCGGGTTCGTGGGGGCTGACAATGTCGGCGTCCTCATCGCGCAGGAGCAGTATAACCAGGACGAAAACGTACTGGTCATCGATATCGGGACAAACGGAGAACTGCTCCTCGGGAACAGGAACAAGGTATGCTCGACTTCCTGCGCGACAGGCCCTGCTTTCGAGGGCGCACAGATCAAGTTCGGCATGCGCGCCCGGGCCGTGTCC
>JAJZPZ010000027.1 GCA_021847795.1 Nitrospirota bacterium | reverse complement strand
CGTTCTGCAGAATATTTAGAGATAACACAGGGCAGACCTGCTTAGTGAGGGAGATCCGAGGTCTCGTGCCGGATTCCGGGTTTGGATTTTGGTGCTTGAGATTTGTAGTTTGCAGCTTGAAATAGGAGGTTAAAATAAATGGCGTATACAATAGCTTTTGCAGGGAAAGGCGGTACAGGGAAGACAAGCCTCGCGGGGCTGACGATAAAATATCTTGTGAGTAAACGGCAGGGGCCTGTCCTTGCAGTTGATGCGGACAGCAATGCCTGCCTGAACGAGGCGCTTGGTGTTGAGATACATGCGACAATCGGAAAGCTCAGGGAGGAGTCCCTCCAGGCTGTAAGGGGGGGCGGTGAAAGGCCCGGCGGCATGTCCATGGAGCAGTTGTTCGACTACCAGGTGCAGCAATCCATCATCGAGGCCAGGAATTTTGATCTCATGGTGATGGGAAGGCCCGAGGGCCCCGGCTGCTACTGTGCTGCCAACAATATAATCAGAAAATACACTGACATCCTGTCGGATAAGTATCCCTATGTGGTCATAGACAATGAAGCCGGTATGGAGCATCTGAGCAGGAGGACGACCCACAAGATCGATGTGCTGATCATTGTGAGCGACCCCACGCTGAAGGGAATTCTGACAGCTAAAAGAATCAATGAGCTTGTGGACGAACTCCAGCTCGATGTCGGGAAACGGGTGCTGATTATCAACCGGGTGGTCGGGGATGAAGGGGAGGACCTGAAAAAGAGGGCCGAGGCATACAATATCGATGTGGCTGGGCTTGTGCCGCAGGATGAAATGGTATTCAGGTTTGACCTTGAAGGCAAGCCGGTTTTTGATCTGCCTGCAGGTTCCATATCCGTGACAGCAATGTTCAGCATTCTTGAATCGTTGCAGATCCCGTAAGCAAAGGGCTTCAGTACGCGGCTGCGAGACCAGAGGAACGGCAGCATTTTTTGTGCCGTTCGTTTGCTTGCTTGCGTGCGTTGCGCCTTATTCCCTTTGAAATTATGGCTTTATAAAATAATCAAATAACTGCGAGACAATATATTATGGTAATGTAAAAGAATTTATTTCGTACTAACTCTTTGCTGTTAAAAGCTTTTAGTGCTGCAAAAAATCCTTGCTTTTTTGCATAAAAATAATTAACATTATTTATAGCTAAATTAGTAATTTTTATATTTTAACGTCCTGAAAGGAGAAAGAGATGCTGATAATCGGAGAAAAACTGAGCATTATAGCAAAAAGAGTGCGGGAAGCTATGATGAAAAAGGACAAAGGACCAATACAGGAAATCGCAACAAGGCAGTGGAAGGAAGGGTCGGGGATGATTGACGCCAACATCGGCCCTGCTGAAGATGGAGGAGAGGATTTGATGCAGTGGATGGTGACAACTATCCAGGAGGTTGTCCCTCTGCCGGTTTGCCTCGATACGACGAACGCAAGTGCTATTGAGGCCGGTCTGAAGGTGCATAACAATGAGTGGGGCAGGCCTCTGATCAATTCCACTTCCAACGACCCTGAAAGGTTCCCCATCCTTGAGCTGGGTGCGAAATACCATGCCCAGGTAATCGGGCTTACCGTCGGTAAAGGCGGTCTCCCCGCGGATGCAGAGGAGAGGGCCGGCATTGCGGCGGAGATAATGGCGCGGGCAGCGGAATATGGGTTGCCCCTGGAGGATTTATATCTCGATCCCCTGGTCCTGCAGGTTGCGACCTCCCAGGATCATGCGCTGAAGGTTGCTGAGGCTATAAAAATGTTCCAGGAAATGAATGAGCCCCCTATGAAAACCGTGGTGGGCCTTAGCAATATATCCAACGGATGCCCCAAGGCGCTCAGGCCGATTCTGAATAAATACTACTTTATCATGCTGATGAATGCGGGGCTGACCTCTGCCATTGCGGATGCCCATGAAATGGCGGAAGCAATGAAGGAGAAAAAGCTGGTTGATGATGTCCTTGCCGGGAAGAAAATTGATGATCTCCGGAAGATGAGAGAGATAGAAAAAACGTATGACATATTTATGAACAGAACCCTGTATGCACATTCCTATCTGGAAATGTAAGAGGAGGATATTATGGCATTTGCAGTTCCAAAAGAAACATACTCAGGAAAAGTATTTGAACTCACGATCGGCAGTGAAAAAACAGTGGTTTTCGGCGGCGAAAATGTGCTCCCCTTCAATGCCTTTGAGGGAAGCGTTCCCAACAGGCCGTTGATCGCCTATGAGATCCAGGATATCCCGCCCGACGACTGGCCGGAAACGGTAAGGAAAGTCTATGAAGGAGTGTCCGGAAATCCCGTAGCCTGGGCGAAATACTGCCAGGACACGCTGAACGCAAAGGCAATAGCCCTAAGGCTTGTGGGGACACATCCTGACAGGAACAACTATTCTCCGGAAGAGGCCGCAAAGACGGTTAAGGATGTACTCGCCGCGATAAATGTTCCGCTGATCATCCTGGGCAGCAATAATGCTGATAAGGATTCCCTTGTGCTTGTTGCGGTCTCCGAGGCTGCAAAGGGCAAGAACTGCATCATAGGAAAGGCACAGGAAGCCAACTATAAGACAATCGCCGCTGCGGCAATGGCAAACAACCATAAGCTTATCGCAATGTCGGAACTCGACATCAACCTTTCAAAGCAGCTCAATATCCTGATAACCCAGATGGGGTTTGATAAGGAAAAACTGGTAACAGACCCTATGTGCTCCGCCCTCGGGTATGGTCTTGAGTACACGTATTCCGTTATGGAAAGAATAAGGCTCGCTGCGCTGGCGCAGAACGATATGACTATGCAGCCCCCGATGCTCGGTGATATCGGCATGTATGTGTGGAAGGTTAAGGAAACCCAGGCCCCTGAATCCGATCTGCCCTCCTGGGGCTCTCTTGAGGAGAGGGGCATTGCATGGGAAACGGCAACTGCCGGCAGCTTGCTGCTGGCCGGCGCGGAACTCTTTATTATGAGGCATCCGTCAGCGGTACAGGCAGTTGAAAAATTCATAGATGAGCTTATGTAATGAAAAATTCTAAATTCAAAATACTAAATCCTAAACAAATTCTAAATTCAAAATTATTTAGAGTTTGGTGCTTAGGATTTCGAAATTGCAGGAGGATTGTATGGCTCTGACAGGCGTTCAAATATTTAAGTTGCTTCCAAAGACAAACTGCAAGAAGTGCGGTCATCCCACATGCCTTGCCTTTGCCATGAAACTGGCACAAAGGCAGGCATCTCTTGATTCCTGTCCTGATGTTTCGGAAGAAGCCAAACAGGTTCTGGGCGAGGCATCTGCTCCACCCATACGACCGGTTACCTTTGGTGCGGCGGATAAAGCTGCCAAGATGGGCGAGGAGACCGTCCTTTTCAGGCATGAGAAAAAGTTTGTCAACCCCTGTGCTTTTGCTGTTGAAGTAAAGGACACCATGTCGGGCGATGAGATCAACAAGATCGCCGATGATGTCCTGAACTCGGAAATCGACAGGGTCGGGCAGAAGCTGAGGGTCGACGCTGTTTTTATCAGCAATGCGTCGAATGATGCGGGGAAATTCGAAAGCGCCGTGAAGGCCGTGGCTGCAAAGGCCCCTGCCGTTCCCTTGATCATCTCCACTTCCAATCCTGCAGCAGCAGAAGCTGCGCTCAAGCTCGTGGCCGGCAAGAGGCCCATCCTCTACGGCGCGGACGAGTCCAATGCCGATGCAATGGCCGGACTTGCAAAGACCTATAAGGTGATCCTCGGTGTTGCCGCAAAAGGTCTTGACGCCCTTTCAACCCTTACGGAGAAGATCAAGGGCCTTGGCGTAGATGATATGGTCATAGACCCGGGGTCAAGGAATGCAAAGGAGATCATACAGGACAATACGCTTATCAGGAGGGCTGCCGTCAAGAAGAATTTCAAGGCCCTCGGCTATCCTGTCATAACCTTTGCGCAGAGGGATGACAAGATGCTGGAACTGCTTATGGCAGCTCTCGGCGTCGCCAAGTACTCTTCTATTGTCGTAATGAGCAGCATCGAGAAATGGAAGGACCTGGCGCTCTTTACCCTGAGGCAGAATATCTATACAGATCCCCAGGTCCCGATGCAGGTCGAGCAGAAGGTGTATAACATAGGCGAGCCGACACCTGAATCTCCGTTAATGATAACCACCAACTTCTCTCTCACCTACTTTATAGTCTCGGGCGAAATAGAGAACAGCAAGGTCCCTTGCAGGCTTGCGGTCATGGATTGTGAAGGGTTGTCGGTCCTGACGGGCTGGGCGGCAGGCAAATTCACGGCCTCGAAAATAGCGACGTTCCTTCAGGAAAGCGGCATAGAGAAGGACCTCAAGAATAAGGAGTTGATTATTCCCGGATATGTCGCGATACTGAGCGGCGCAATAGAGGAAAAACTCCCAGGCTGGACGATTACCGTGGGGCCAAGGGAGGCAAATGCGCTGCCTGCATTCTTGAAATCCCGGTAAGAAGTGTAGTACACTATTAGTAAATTTTATAAACCTATAAAGGTATTGGCATAGGAGGACAGTATGTCTAAATTGATAGCCACTGCGGCGATTAGAGGCGCTAACAAGCTTGTGGCGCAGGCTGAGGAGATGCTTGAGAAGGCGATAGCCGAGAAGGGAAAGGATTTTGTTTTTGAGTTCCCCGACACGGCATTCCATCTCCCCATGATCTATGCAATGACGGGTTTTGCCGTCAAGACCCTCGGCGACATGAAGGTCGCGCTCGGGTTTGCAAAAGAGCTCCAGCATTCGGAGCCGGAAGAGACGGTATGGAAACCTTATCTTGGAGAAGCGCTTGATTCCGGAATGGCTACGCTTTTTGCCGAGGAGATAATCCTGGCGATCAGGTATATCTACGGACTTGAGCCCTGTAAAGACCCTGAGACCGGATATGTGTATAACGGGTTCATTTCCGACACTATTCAGAGAAACCTCGGCATCCAGCTTGTTGACGGCACTATGCCCGGATTTGCAGCCATCATCGGCGCAGCCCCGACAGACGATATTGCTGTAAGCATTGTGAGGGAAATCCAGGAGAAAAACATTCTTACCTTCCTCTCCGGCCAGCACAATGGCGACAGCGTAACCAAACAACTCCTGAGGAAAGGCGTTGAACTTGGATGGGATTCGAGAATCGTTCCCCTGGGGCCTGATACCGAGCATACTCTCTATGCCCTTGACTGGGCCATCAGGGCGTCCCTGATCTTCGGCGGTAAGAAGCCGGGCGATTTTAAAGAACACCTCAAATACCAGAAAGACAGGGTCTTTGCCTTTGCCATAGTCCTTGGCGATCTTGATGAGATCAAATGGTCGACCGGAGCAGGCGCCATCAACATGGGTTTCCCTGCCATAGGCGATACCGACGTTCCGGTTATCCATCCTACCGGGGTTTGCACCTATGAGGAAGTCGACAAGGAGCTTGACCACTCCAAGATTGCCCAGAAAGCGATCGAGATGAGGGGACTGAAGATCATTATCGAGAAACCGCCCATCCCTGTTTCCTTCGGTCCTGCGTTCGAGGGGGAAAGGATCAGGAAAGAAGACACCTTCATCGAATTCGGCGGGCAGAGGACGCCTGCTTTTGAATGGGTGAAGATGGTCGAGCTCGATGACATCCCTGAAGACAACAAGGTCATCATAGTCGGCGACAACTGGCAGGAACTGTACGAGAAGGGCGGCAAACTGCCTCTCGGTATGGTAATCGAAGTCGCGGGCCGCAAAATGCAGAAGGACTTCGAGTCGGTTATAGAAAGGAAGATACATGCAAATATCAACGAGGCCCAGGGCGTGTGGCATATGGGCCAGCGTGACATAAACTGGGTCAGGATAAGCAATGCAGCCAAAAATGCGGGCTTTACCCTTGAGCACCTCGGCATTATCCAGGCGACCCTGACCCACAACCGCTTCAGATCGATCGTGGATAAAGTGCAGGTGAAACTCTACATCAACGAAGCGGACGTGAATCAGCAGCTTGCAGAGGCTAAAACAGCGTACAAGGAGCGTGATCACAGGCTCGGGAGCCTCACGGATGAGGCGGTTGAGACCTTTTACTCCTGCCTGCTTTGCCAGTCCTTCGCCCCTGCCCATGTCTGCGTTATAACGCCTGAAAGGCTAGGTCTTTGCGGCGCATACAACTGGCTTGATGGAAAGGCCGCTTATGAGATAGACCCGACAGGCGGCAACCAGCCTATTACAAAAGGAGAGGCGCTGGACACCAGGTACGGGCGTTACTCCGGAGTTGACGAGTACCTGAAAAAGGCGTCAGGCAATGCTGTTGAGACCCTGAACCTTTACACCATCATGGAGAACCCCATGACCTCCTGCGGATGTTTTGAATGTATCGTGGCGATTATCCCTGAAGCGAACGGCGTGATGATAGTGAACAGGGGAGCCACGGGAATGACCCCGATAGGCATGAAGTTCTCAACCCTCGCGGGAACAGTCGGAGGCGGGGCCCAGACACCCGGATTCATGGGTATCGGTGTGAACTTCATATCGAGCAAAAAATTCCTTTACGGAGACGGCGGCATCAAGAGGATTGTCTGGATGCCGAGCTCGCTGAAGGAACGGATAAAAGATGATTTCAAAAAGCTGGCCGAGGAACAGGGCGTGCCCGATCTCCTCGACAAGATAGCCGATGAAACCATCTGTGAGGACTCCGAGAAGCTTGTAGAGCATCTCACCAAGGTGGGTCATCCTGCATTAGAAATGGATCCAATGATATAGGAGGCTATGATGTCCAAGATCAGAAGTGCCAATAAGGCATCACAAAAGATAATCGAGTGGGGTGTGGACCAGAAGATACAGACCTGTTTCGACAGGGCCGAGAAGATGAAGCCCTGCCCGATCGGAGGGAGCGGGGCATGCTGCAAGATGTGCCATGTGGGCCCCTGCAGGCTCGTTGGGAAAAATGCTGAAGAGGAAGTGACCGGCGTCTGCGGCGCCACCCTGTCCACAGTCGCGGCGAGGAACCTTGCCAGAATGGTGGCAGGCGGGACATCGGCACATTCGGACCATGCCCGTGACATGGCCTTTACCCTGCTGGCGGTTGCAAACGGCGAGACAAAGGACTTTCAGATAACCGATGTGAGAAAACTTTACAGGGTGGCGGGATACCTCAACATAGAATTCGAAGGAAGGCCGGTCAATGATGTTGCCCGGGATGTTGCGACCACGCTTCTCGAAGACTTCGGCAGGCAGAAAGGTGAAATAAACTTCGCGAGCCGCGCCCCGAAAAAGACCATAGAGCGCTGGAAGAAATGGGGCATTCTCCCCCGTGCTATCGACAGGGAAGTCGTCGAGACCATGCACAGGACAACCATGGGCGTTGACCATGACCCTGACCACATCCTGCTCCATGCCCTGAGGACATCGCTTGCAGACGGCTGGGCGGGCTCCATGATATCCACCGATATTACGGACATTCTCTTCGGCACGCCTACGCCGGTGAAAGCAGAGGCGAGCTTCGGAATTTTTAAAGAAGACGAGGTCAACATTGTTGTCCACGGACACGAGCCGACCCTTTCCGAGAAGATTGTAGATGTGGTGTCCGAGCCCGAGATGATTGCCTATGCGAAATCAAAGGGCGCCAAGGGCATCAACCTGGGCGGCATGTGCTGTACTGCGAATGAGGTGCTGATGAGGCACGGCATTCCTACTGCCGGGGGCTTTACCAACCAGGAACTCGGGGTGATGACCGGTCTTATCGATGCGCTGAGCGTCGATGTGCAGTGCATCATGCCTGCGATCACCGAGTTGGCAAAGAAGTTCCATACAAAGATCATTACCACCTCGGAAAAGGCAAAGATCCAGGGCGCCATCCATGTGCAGTACGATGAGCACCGGGCCAAGGAAGTGGCGCGTGAGATTGTGAGGATGGCCTGTGACAACTATCCCAACAGGACGACAAAAGGGAGCCACGTTACAGATAAGTTCCCGATGATCGCGGGGTTCTCCCACGAATACATCGAATACATGCAGGGTGGAAAGTACAGGGGATCTTTCAGGCCGTTGAATGACGCCATCATGGCGGGCAGGATTCGCGGCGTTGTCGGCCTTGCCGGGTGCGACAACCCGAGAGTGACTGCCCAGGGAATCCACCGTTTTATAGCTACTGAGCTGATCAAGAACGATGTGCTCGTTGTTTCCACCGGCTGCGGCTCCGCTGCATGCGGCACTGCGGGATATCTTGCCCCGGAAATGGCGCTTGAGAATGCCGGTCCGGGACTGCGCGAAGTCTGCGAGGCAATCGGGATTCCCCCGATCCTCCATCTCGGCGCATGTGTCGATAACTCCAGGATTCTTACCATTGCGAGCGCGATGGCGGCAGAGGGAGGCCTTTCCGATGAGATCGGAGGCATGCCTGCCGTGGGTATCGCCCCTGAGTGGATGTCTGAGAAGGCCGTTGCCATCGGATGCTACTTTGCGGCATCGGGTGTCCCCGTAATATTCGGCGGGGAGTCCCCGGTCAGCGCCAGCAAGGAAGTCACACGGATTATGACCGAAGTCTGGTTCGAAAGGTTCAAGGGGGCCTTCCACTTTGAGCCTGATCCTGAAAAAATTCTGGCCCTGGCCCTCGACTATATTGACAAGGCAAGGGAGGCTTTGAAGCTGAAGAAGTACGAGCCGGGCAAATTCGGAACAGAAAAAGTTCTCATGGATATGGCGGCCCGCCGTGAGATCGAAAAGGCGGCAAGACCGCATTTAGGCTTTTAAAGCCCCGGAGTTATAGTGCCGGCCTGAAATAAAACGGCGCGAGGGGACTGCCCCCGGCGATATCATGACATCAACTGCCGGAACAGTAAGTCAGTACAAATAGTTTTGTAAAAAGCGTTACAGCCTAAGGTCACATGCCTGCTGCTGTAACGCTTTTTTTATACCTGCCGGCGATATGTATTTTAGTAGCAAGACGCGCTACTTTGGGTAGCATGCCTGATTTAAAATATTAATAATCCTATATCTTTATTGCCGGGGAGATTTTCAGTATGGTAAAGTTATAGACTTAAACTACTCTCATCTTATTTAGATACTGACGGCATTCAGAGGGAGGCGACATGAAAATAGAAGAGTTGAACATTAACGATCACTATGGCGAGATCGGCGAGGTCCTGAACGATGAGCAGAAGAAGAGAGGGCTGCTCATATACGCTTTTCAACAAATACAAAAGGAGTATAACTATCTTCCCGAGGACAAACTGGAAGGGCTGTCAAAAAAGCTGAACATCCCCCTTGCGGAGGTCTACAGCACCGCATCTTTTTACAAGCATTTTTACTTCAAGCCTAGGGGCAGGAACATCGTATGCGTATGCATGGGCACGGCGTGCCATGTGAGGGGCGCGTCAAAGGCGCTCAAGAGCCTTGAGGAGGAGTTCGGGGTGAAGGAGGGGGAAACGACCCCTGATCAGTCACTGACCCTTGAGACTGTCGGCTGCGTGGGCTGCTGCGGCCTGGCCCCTGTTGTGACGGTCAACGAGGAAGTTATCGGTGAAGTAAGTGCAAGAAAGGTCGGCGAAATCATTGAGCAGGTTAAAAAAGGTAAGGGAAACGGAAATAACAGGGGGTAGTTCTCCCCGTGTGTGGAGGAACAGATGGCAAAATTAAAGAGCATAGATGATTTGAAGCAACTGAGAAAAAAGCTTGAGGCGGAGACCTTCCAGCCCGGGAAGACAAGGGCAAGGGTGTGCTGCGGCACTGCGTGCACTGCCTCGGGCTCCCATAAAGTCATAGGTGCGCTTGAAGAGGATGCGGGCAAGAGGGGGCTTGAGGTCGAAATTGTAAAGACCGGCTGCCAGGGCATGTGCCAGAAGGGCCCGATCATGAAGATGGAGCCCGAAGGCATCTTTTACCAGAGAGTGAAACCCGAGCAGGCATCCCCTCTCCTGGGCTATACCGCTATCGGAGGGATGCCGTACCGGCAGGCCCTTTACAGGGAGAGCATTACGAGCGAGCCTATCCTTGAAATGCTGGATCTGCCTTTTTACAAGAAACAGACAAGAATTGCCCTGAGGAACAACGATAAGATCGATCCTACGAATATCAACCATTACATTGCCGTAGGCGGCTATGCCGCTCTTGCAAAGGCGCTTGCCTCCATGTCTCCCGATGATGTGCTGAATGAAGTGGACAAGGCGAACCTGAGGGGGAGGGGCGGTGCAGGTTTCCCGGCAGGAAAGAAATGGAGGCATTCAAAAAGCAGCCCCGAAAAGGTGCGGTTCGTCATTGCCAACGGTGATGAAGGCGACCCCGGCGCATTCATGGACAGGTCGATCATGGAAGGCGACCCGCACAGCCTTTTTGAAGGCATGCTCCTGTGCGCTTATGCAATGGGAGCTGAGTACGGGTTTGTCTATGTCAGGCATGAGTACCCGCTTGCGGTCAAGCACCTCAAACACGCCATCAGGCAGGCAGAGGAACTCGGGTTGCTGGGAAAGAACATCCTGGGTACGGATTTCAGCTTCCACCTTGATGTGAGAGAAGGCGCAGGGGCTTTTGTGTGCGGCGAGTCTACAGCGCTTGTGGCGTCGATAGAGGGGGAGAGGGGCTTCCCGAGGCCGCGTCCGCCGAGGCTTTCTGAAAAAGGCGGCGGCGCCTGGGGCTACCCGAGCAACCTGAACAACATCGAAACCTATGCATGCGTGCCCCCGATCATTGAAAAAGGGGCTGACTGGTTCAGGAGCATAGGCACTGCAACGTCTCCGGGAACCAAGGTCTTCGCACTGACCGGCAAGGTGAAGAATACGGGGCTTGTGGAGGTTCCCATGGGAATGTCCCTTAGGGAGATCATATTTGATATCGGCGGCGGGATACTGGGCGACAAACAGTTCAAGGCCGTCCAGACCGGTGGCCCTTCGGGAGGATGTATCCCGGCGAACAAACTCGATCTGCCCGCGGATTTCGATTCCCTTGCAAAGGTCGGGTCCATCATGGGCTCCGGCGGCATGGTCGTGCTGGATGAGGACACCTGCATGGTTGATGTAGCAAAGTACTTTCTTTCATTCACGCAGTCGGAATCATGCGGGAAGTGCCCGCCCTGCAGGATCGGCACGTATCAGATGCTCCGGATCCTCGAGGGCATCACCAGCGGGCAGGGGAAGCCCGGAGATATAGAAAGGCTTATCGAGCTTGGAAAGCTTATCCAGAAAGGCTCTCTCTGCGGGCTCGGGCAGAGCGCCCCCAACCCCGTGCTCAGCACGATAAAATACTTCAGGGAGGAATACGAGGAACACATTTATGACAACTACTGCAGGGCCAAGGTCTGTAAAGGCGCCGGTGTTTTCGTCATCAACATGGCCGAGTGTTTCCGGTGCGGTCTGTGCAAGGAGGCATGCGCCTTTGATGCCGTAAAAGAGTCCAGGGGCAAATATTTTATCGACCGCGATTACTGTCAGCAGTGCAAGGCATGCTACAATGCGTGCCCGATCGGCGCGGTTAAAATAAGAAAACAGAGCCTGGTGAAGCTCGAAGAGCAGTTTAAGATACCTTCTGAGAAAATTGAGATCCTTGAAAGGAGGGCTAGAATGACGCTGAAAGACTTATTACAATCAAAACCTACAAGAGTGGAGACCTGCAATACGGATTGCATTGTTGCGGATGCGATAACCATTATGGATGGAAAGAACATCGGCTCCCTGCTGGTGATGAATGCTGAAAAGAAGCTGGTGGGCATATTCACGGAAAGGGACATCATGCACTGCTTTGCAAAAGGTGTCCAGTTCAAGACCGAAGTGATGAAGAACGTAATGACGCCCAATCCTTCAACCCTGGACGCCTCAACCGATATCAGTGTTGCCATATCCCTTATGTCCGACAAGAAGATCAGGCATCTGCCGGTTATGGAGGACGAGAAGATCGTGGGCATGGTCTCTTACCGCGATCTGGTATCATACCTGCTCCCTGAAGTCATTTACATGGCAGAGGAGATTTACTAGGGGTAATTATGGCTGAGATAAAAGAACTGAAAGTCGAAGATATAAGGAAAAGCGCAGAAGAAAACAGCTGCCCGGTGCAGAAGGCCCTCTATTACATCACCGAGTTTATCTCCGGCCCCCTGTGCGGGAAATGCTTCCCCTGCTCCATGGGAAGCTATGAGGCGAGGCTCCGTCTCCAGGCCCTTGCGGACGGCAGGGGGACAGGCGCGGATGTGCGCGCCCTGAAGAGGATTGCCGCAGAAATGGCCGAAGCCTCCATGTGCAAGAAGGGAAAGGACACCGCAGCATTTATCACGGCATGGACCAGCGCCGGCGCATTCGATGAGCATGCCGGGGGCAATTGTGCTGCCGGCGAGTGCCTGCCCTTCATTGAGTACAGGGTCGATCCTGACAAATGCACTATGTGCGGGGTCTGCAAGGACGCCTGCAAATACGGCGCGATTCTCGGAGAAAAGGCGAAGCCTTTTATGGGTGGATACCTTTCCTTTGAAATAAGGCAGAAGAGATGCACTAAGTGCAGTGAATGCATAAAAGTGTGTCCTGAAAAAGCAATCATCACCGTCGTCGCAAGGGTGCCTGAGGCGGCTTGAGTATAAGCGTGAAGCGTTGAGCGCTGCAGCGGGGAGAATTAAACAGGATCTTTAGCGTTGTAACGCAATAAACTCTATAACTAATTTTGAAGGAGGGTTTTTCAATGGCAGGCAAAGTGAAACTTACAATAGATAATAAGGAGGTCCAGGCCCCTGAGGGGGTGAACCTCATAGAGGCTGCTGAGATGAACGGGATGCATATCCCGAACCTCTGTTACCTGAAGGGTTCCCGGGGTGTCGGCGCATGCAGGCTCTGCCTTGTAGAGGTGGAAGGGATGAAGGCCCCGATGATCGCCTGTACCACAAAGATCAAGGACGGCATGGTGGTGAATACGAAAAGCGAGAAGGTCCAAGAGGTGAGGAAATTCGTTATAGACCTTATCCTTTCCATGCATCCCCTTGACTGTATGACCTGTACAAAGGCCGGGGTCTGCAATCTCCAGCAGTATGCATATGATTTTGAAATTAAGGAATCATCTTTTACGCGGAAAAAGTTCGGCTTCTCCATAGATGAATCCAACCCTTTCATCAAGCGCGACCCCGACTATTGCGTCCTCTGCGGCAGATGCGTGAGGGTCTGCAAGAACCAGGGGACCAATACCCTGGAGTTTATGGGAAGAGGCGTGGGCTCAAAAGTCGCCACGGCAAACGACAAGCCGCTCCAGGATTCGGGATGCACCTTTTGCGGAAGTTGCGTCGATGCCTGCCCTGTCAATGCGCTTCTTGAAACCGACAGGTGGCGCAAGGGAAGGGAGTGGGAGTATGAAAAGACCGATTCCACCTGTCTCCTGTGCGGCAACGGCTGCGATATAACCGTGAGCACAAAGGACGGCATGCTGATGAAGGTAAACGCCGGTACGGCGGGCCCCTCAGCCGAAAAGTACATTTGTGCATACGGCAGGTTCGGGTTCGACTGCATTGAGGCGGACACAAGGGTGAACGTACCGATGAAGCGTGTCAATGGAGAGTTGGAGGAGACCACGTGGAAAGACGCACTGGCCATCGTTGCAAAAGGGCTGAAAGAGGCGGGGAAGGAGGCAGGGATCATAGCCTCTGCCGGGATGCTGAATGAAGATGCCCTTACTTTGAAGAGCTTTGCTTCCGATGCAGTGAAGACAAAGAACGTAGACACTACTGCAAGCCTGTACGGAAATGCGGAAGTCCTGATTTCAGGGAATGCGGACATGGATGCTGCGGACCTGCTCGTGGTTGTTGATGTGAACCCGAACCAGTGGGCAAGGGTCCTGCCCGCTCTCGATGCGATTATCAGGAAAAAGGTGAGCGGAGGAGCAAAACTGATCACCGTGAACTCCTCTGAAACAGGGCTTGCAGCGGTTGCCGCGGTAAATCTCACCGGCAGCGAAGCTGATTCGCTGAAATCCCTTGCAAAGGCGCTTGCCGATAAAGGGCTGGTAAAGGACAAAATGATGGCGGAAGCGGTTTCAGACGCCCCTGTAAGCGAAGCTGCGGAAAAGGCTGCAGCGCTTTTTGCCGAGGCAAAAGCCCCGGTTGTCCTGGCGTCACCGGCTATGTACCCTGCAGCTGCTAACCTCAGCCTGGTAAAAGGCTCGGCAGTTTCGGTCCCCCTGGAAAGCAATGCAAAAGGCGTTATCCTGATGGGCCTGACTGAGAGCGGAAAATCATATAAAGACATGGCACAGGGGTGCGGCTTCCTCTATGCGATCGGCGAAGTGCCGTTAACGGAAAGGCCGAAAACGGATTTCCTCGTGGTCCAGAATTCCCACCTTACCCCGCTTGCAAAACAGGCGGATGTGGTGCTCCCGTCAGCAGCATTCCTTGAGGTGGACGGGACGATTGTGGATTATGCCGGCAGGATAAAGAACGTGCGCAAGGCTGTAGAGCCTGCCGGAGAGGCAAAGATGCACCGCGAAATTTTTGCCGAGCTCGCCAAAGCCCTGGGCGCAAAAATGAAAGAGGCCAAGGAAAGCGATACAAAGAAGCTTGCCAAGGCAAAGGTAAAGGTCACCTTCAGTCCCTTTGCACGGAAGGAAGGCTTTGATGTGAACGTGAATGAGTTTATCGAGTCCGTCAATGCGTCGGTCATCAACGGCTCAAGGCTGTTGTGGCTGAAGGAAGCTAAGGTAAAGGCCTCCAAAGCTGTCCAGGCCGCTTAGCTGATAGACAAAACATAAAAGCCCCGCACTGTTACGGTGCGGGGCTTTTTCCCGACGCTCCCGACAGCAATGAGTTTTGCGTCCTCTCCGGTTATTTTTCTTATCTTTTCCTCGATACCCCCCCTGCGGGTTATGCCTTCAGGCTGGACCTGCCGGCCGCTGTAATCCGTTCCTTCATACTGGACCAGCAATCGGATGTTTCGCATTGTGGGATAGTCCAATAGACAAGCGGGTGGATACGCGAATAGACCGTAATATTAACTCAAGCTAAATAATACTTTATAAAAAGTTATGAATACAGTAAATTATACGGATTGTTTGGATTGTTCGTTTTGAGAGGAGGCAAATGAGTGACAGGTTGAAATTTGAAAGATTTCTCTGGTTTCATGAGAGGATAAAGGCCGGACATCATCCTAATGCAAAAGATATAGCGGCACAATTTGAACTTTCCTCAAGGACCGCCCAGCGCGATATCGAATTCATGTGCGACAGGCTCAAGGCGCCGCTGAGTTATGATTATAAACGCAAAGGCTACAAATATACGAACAACACATATGAACTGCCTGCCGGGTGGTTCAGCGAGGAAAACATCATGGCGCTTGCCCTTGCGGCACGCCTTGCATCAACGATTCCCAGCGGCATGATAAAGAGAAACCTTTGCCGTTTTATAGACAGCGTGCTCCATACCTATAACGCTTCCGGAGGAGCGTGCTTTGAGGGTTTAGAGGACAGGATTTCCGTCAAGAACATCGAATATTCGAGGGTTGATGAACGTTGTTTCCACGAAATTGTACTTGCCCTGTTCAAGGGCACGGGTATAGGCATTACCTATGAATCTCCCCACACCTCGGAAATCTCTGTGAGGAGAATTCTTCCCTTACATCTCATGCATTACATGGGCAGTTGGTATTTGCTGGCCTTTTGTTTTGAGCGCCATGCCCTGCGCCATTTTGCGCTTTCGCGTATTCGTGCCATTTCATATACAGTGGATGCTGCGAAGCCGCCGGAAAGAATACCTTCAATAAAGGAGTATACGCGGAAACATTTCGGAATTATGGCTGGAGGAAAAACCAGTGAGGTTCGTATAGTATTTTCATCCAGGGTTGCGGCGTGGGTTGATGAGCAGGTATGGCATCCCCGCCAGGAAAAGAAGTGGTGCGCTGACGGCAGCCTGATTCTGAAACTCCCGGTGGCCGACCTCAGGGAAATCAAGAGGAGAATCCTCGCCTATGGCGCTGATGCGAAAGTCCTGTCTCCGAGGGGGCTGATGAAGGAGATGAAAGAAGAGATTGCAAAGATGAGCAGGCGCTATTGAGCGATATGACACGGGATGACGCAGTGGGGGTGGTAGAATGGTAAAGGGAAAAAGCCCGAGCAGGTTTTATTGAAGTGTCCGAAAAAATCGGACGACTGAAATTTATCCAACCCGGGACTTGTTGAGAGGTTAAATATGGCGCAAGAGCTTATGCAGTATGCTGAGTTACTCGGCCTGATCAAGCAACGTATCCAGCAGGGGCAGACCCGCGCAGTATTTGCTGCCAATGCCGAACTGATCCGCATGTATTGGGATATCGGACGGATGCTTCACGAAAGGCAGCAACAGCAAGGCTGGGGAGCGGCGGTTATTCCCAGGCTGTCACGGGATATCCGAAACGAACTTGCTGAAGTAAAAGGCTTTTCAGAGAGGAATATTAAACGCATGCTTGCTTTCTATCGTGAATATTCTATCCGAGGCGGAATTATGCCGCAGCCTGTGGCACAAAAAACAGCAGAGAAAATGATTGACGTAAAAGTGCCACAGGCTGTGGCACAATTGTCCGCAGAAATGCTCTGGAATATTCCCTGGGGGCATCACGCTTTGCTTATGGAAAAAGTCAAGAAGCTGCCTGAGCGAATCTGGTATATGCGTGCGATATTGGAGCACGGCTGGAGCAGGCCCATTCTATTTCATATGATAGAGGTCCGCGCACACGAGCGTCAGGGAAAAGCGATACATAATTTTGAAGTCCGTTTGCCGTCTCCTCAATCAGATATGGCACAACAGGCGCTGAAAGACCCCTATGTTTTTGACTTTCTCACGCTTACGGAGCCGTTTCACGAGAGTGAACTGGAAACCGGCTTGATCCGGCATTTGGAAAAGTTTCTGCTGGAACTGGGGCAGGGTTTTGCCTTTGTCGGACGGCAATATCATCTCGACATCGGCGGTGATGATTTCTACATAGACTTGCTCTTCTATCATCTCAGGCTGCGCTGTTTTGTGGTGATCGAGCTGAAAAAAGGCGGCTTCAAACCTGAATATGCAGGGAAGATGAATTTCTATTGCAATGTAGTGGATGACCGGTTAAGGCATGAAGGAGATAACCCGACTATCGGACTGATTCTTTGTCAGGACAAGAAATCCGTGTTGGCTGAATACACGCTGCGCGGCGTCGCCAAGCCGATAGGCGTTTCAGAATACGAGTTGACCCGCGCCCTGCCGGAGCGTCTGAAATCGGCACTTCCCACGGTTGAAGAGATCGAACGGGAATTAAGCATGGAAAGCAGTGTATCTTCCCGAAAGCGTGAGGGGGAAAGGAGTAGGAAAAGGCTGAAGAGAAAGAAGTCAAGGGAGGTTTGATGATGTAATACGGAGCGAGGAAGACTGAACATGCAGGTTTTGAAAAGGGGTGCGGCTCATACCAGAGCATAAAGTTAGGTACGCTGCCGGATCATACTACTGCGTATTGTCAGCATTGCAGGAGAGTCACCAACTTGCGCGTGACCTCAATCCCGCAGATTGTCGCTGGGGCTGCAGGAAGTACAGAGGCAGTGACTTTGAAAATATATCATTGCGAATCATGCAGCCTGTTTGTGCGAAGCGAGGAAGAGGAAGATCGGATTCAAAATGGAGACCGACGGCTGATTGCTGATCGATATGAGCAGTATGACATTAAATGACATGTTGAGGTTGATAAAATAAAGACGGTTTAAACAGTTTAAGCGACTTGAACGGCTTAAACTGCTGGAACGGTCCGTTAAAGTTGAACGGCTTGAGCTGTTTTTCAGTTTCGGCCTGAACTGTTTGAACGATTTAAACAGTTTGAACTGTCTTTTGATACGGAGGATGAATGGAATACAAGGATTTTTTCAGGGATATAGCCGGCAATACGCCATATCATTATCAGGAGAGGCTGGAGAATAAGCCATGGTCTGATTTGCCTGATATACCTACAGGATTGGGGAAAACAGCGGGGATGGCGAAGTCGTGGAAGGGCGGGCGGTGATAAAGAGAGGAGGGATCTATAGCAATGAAGAAACGAACTATTAATGTAAAAGGCTCTGAGATTTCCGTCTACTCGAAAGGGCAGGAAGACTATGTATCCTTGACCGACATGGTGCGCAACTTTGAAGACGGCATAGTTTTGATCGAAAAATGGCTGAGGAACAAAAACACTATAGAGTTTATAGGCATTTGGGAGCAGCTCAACAACCCCGGTTTTAATTCCCCCGAATTCGAGGGGGTTAAAAATGAGGCTGGGCTCAACCGCTTCACGCTGTCCGTTAAAAAATGGATAGAAAAAACCAATGCCGTCGGGATCATAGCAAAAACCGGCCGATATGGTGGGGGCACGTATGCCCACAAGGACATTGCTTTTGAGTTCGGCTCATGGCTGAGCCCTGAGTTCAAACTATATCTGATCAAGGAATTTCAAAGGCTGAAGGAAGAAGAATACCGTACACAATCCCTGGAGTGGAATATGCAGCGCACCCTCGCCAAGGTCAACTACAAAATCCACACTGACGCTATTAAGGATAAACTGATTCCCCCGCGCATTTCCAAGGCGCAAGCCAACCATATTTACGCCAACGGAGCCGATCTGCTGAATGTTGCGCTTTTCGGCATGACGGCTGGAGAATGGCGGCAAGGGAGTCCCGGCAAAGAAGGCAACATGCGCGATTACGCTGCACTGGAACAACTGGTGGTGCTCTCAAATCTGGAAAGCATCAATGCCGTTCTGATCCATCAGGGGCTCGGACAGCCGGAGCGGTTGAGGCAATTAAACGACATCGCCATCACCCAGATGAAGTCCCTTGTCGGCGCTATTGCGCTCAGGCGACTTGGAGGACCGGGAAAGACGGATTGATGGCTGAGAGTATGACATTAAATGACATAGTGCGGGATGTATAATTGTCTCGCTGGAAGATTTGAAAGGAAGCATGTGCAATCGCCTTGCAGGAGCGAGCGGGATTACCTTCGATCATGAAATCCATATTCACACGGGGTTGGGGAAGACAGCGGAGTTGATGGAACTGTTGGCCATCAGAATGAAAACATAGGAGCAAACTATGAATTTTAAAAAACACTTTGAGCTTCTCACTGGCAATGAGCCATTTCCTTGGCAACAAAAGCTATACAGTGAGTTTATCGAAAGACGATGTCGCGATGCTTGTCCCATACCAACCGGCCTAGGGAAAACGTCGATCATTGCGATTTGGATTCTCGCATTGGCTCACCATGCCCGCAATGGCACACTAACCAGCTTTCCCCGTCGCCTCGTGTATGTTGTCAATCGAAGGACTGTTGTGGATCAGTCTACGCGTGAAGCAGTGGCAATGCGAGAAGCTCTTGATAAGCCGGAACTCCGGGAAATTACCGATGCCTTGCAGTTGCTTCAGGTTCAAGACGACGGCATTCCCTTAGCAATCAGCACATTGCGTGGGCAGTTTGCCGACAATGCCGAATGGCGGAACGACCCTGCCCGGCCTGCTGTTATTGTCGGAACGGTTGATATGATCGGTAGCCGACTTTTGTTTTCCGGTTACGGCTGTGGATTCAAGTCCCGCCCCCTCCATGCCGGATTTCTCGGGCAGGATACATTATTGGTGCATGATGAAGCCCATTTGGAACCAGCCTTTCAGCAGCTTATCAAGGCAATCGAAAGGGAACAGCAGCAGTACACATACGAGAGGGGGAAATTCCACGTCATGGAACTGACCGCTACGACGAGGACGGCAGGGCGCGATGAAGAGCCTATCTTTACCGGAGAAGACAAGAATCATCCCGTAGCCGAAAAAAGATTCTTTGCAAAGAAGTGGATACAGTTTCACTCTGATAGTAAAGCAAAAATTGCGGATAAGGTAGGTAAAATTGCAAAAAGCTACAAAGACTGCGGGAAACCAGTTCTGGTGTTTCTGCGTGAAGTCAAAGATGTATATAAAGTCGCTGAGCAACTCCGCAAGGCCACATCTGCCGAGCAGGTTCAGACCTTGACCGGCACAATGAGAGGGTGGGAACGCGACAGGTTCGTAAAAGAAGACCCCGTATTCGCGCGGTTCATACGCGACCCGCAGGTAACGCCACGACAAGGAACTGTGTACCTGATTTGCACGTCCGCTGGAGAGGTTGGAGTCGATTTGACGACTGATTTCTATATGGTTTGTGACCTGACCGCCCTTGACAGCATGATGCAGCGGTTCGGAAGAGTTAATCGTTTTGGCGATGGCGAGGAGGCGCTCATAGATGTGGTTCATGTAAATAGTGAAGGGATGAAGAAACTGGATTCTCTATATGACCGCGCCTGCGCACAAACACTTGCAGTGTTGAAAAATAGCCTCGGGAAAAGAGAATCGGGTGGTGGGCATGATGCGAGTTTAGCAGCTTTAGAAAAAATAGCAGAAATCCCGGTTGACGACAGGCGGGCAGCGTTTACGCCCCCACCAGCCATCCGGCCAGCAACCGACATTTTCTTCGATGCTTTGTCGCTGACATCCATACGGCAGAATCTCCCCGGACGTCCGTCTGTAGCCGAGTTGTTACATGGCATTGAACCGTGGGAGCCTCCGGTGACTTACGTGGCATGGAGAGAAGAGGTTGACCTGGTGACAGATGATATTCTCGGCGTGGACACACCTGAAGACCTGCTTGGCGATTTCCCCATTAAACCTCACGAATTGTTGAGAGACAATTCTAAACGGGTGTTCGATGAAATGGAGAAAATAGTGGCCAGGGATCAAAACTGCCGGGCATGGTTGATAGATCGCGACGGTGATGTGCGAGCATTCTTATTGAGAGAGTTGCTCGCTGAGGCTAAGAGTACAGGGGTCGAGAGGGGGGTTGCCGACTGCACCATTCTCCTGCCTCCTAGAGCCGGTGGCTTGTTGTTGAAATCCGGGCTTCTTGAAGGGGACTTAGAATTTAACGCATCTTCCAAGACGTCTTACGATATTGCCGATGAATGGCTTGACGGGCAACAGCGTCGTCGCATAAAGGGGGAACACCAGAAGCCAAAAGGGATGAGGCTGGTAAGGATAATCGACATAACAAATACTATTCTTGGTTATGAGGATGACGAGGAGCCGGGCACCCACCTCTGGTACTGGTATACGCGACCGAAAACAGCTGACGATGATGGTTCCAGCACATCGAGAGAAGAGCAAACGCTGGATGATCACCTTCTTCTTGCTTTGAAATTTGTGAAAAAACTCACAGCCAAACTAGACTTGGGCGCTATTGAAACGGAGGCTGTAATTCGGAGTTCTGGCTGGCACGATAAAGGGAAAGCACGCGAGGTGTGGCAGTGGTCGATAGGCAATTTTGCTTACCCGCAAGCAGAGCCCCTTGCGAAATCAAACGGAAAAATGAGGGCCGTCACTCTTTCAGGCTACCGGCATGAGTTCGGTACGCTGTTAGATCTCGACGATAATGAAGAATTTAATGCACTGCATCCGGACATTAAGGACCTGATTCTGCACTTTGTAGCAGCTCACCATGGCCGAGGTCGGCCTAACTTCCCTGAGCACGAGGTTATTGACCATGAGCGCGATAAAAATAAAGCTGATGAAATAGCTGTTGCAGTTGCGCAGCGGTTTGCAAGGCTTCAGAGAAAGTACGGGAGGTGGGGGCTTGCATACCTTGAATCTCTTGTGAGAGCAGCGGACATTATGGCGTCACAGTCAGGCGATAACACAAAAGCGGGTGCTCCTGATGAGGCGTCTGCTCAGGGAGGGGAGTAAATGAGTATTATAACGGCACAGGCCAGGGCTTACGCCGACCCTATAAATCCCGGACAGTTCTTTGCTTGTTGCGGACTGCTGGAACTGGCCGACAGGCTTTTCGGAGGAGCTGAAGGGTGGTTTGATGGAGGGGCTTTTAATATCGCGTTAAAAAACAAGGGAAATATTAAAAATATATTAGAAGCACTTGTAAATGCGTCCGTAGAGGAGATAGCGTTTCTTGAAAACGGGGTGTCTATCCCTTCCCTTATCGCCCCTTTGCGCCTGACCTTGGGCGAGGAGGCAAAACACGTTCTTTTCCTGGACGCATGGTTATCTATCGGCATCGAGAGAGGGAAAATCGTTGTGAAGGGCAATCGTCCATGGAATTTTTGGTCCGGACAGCAGACATCAGTCAAAATATGGAAGTCTTTGAGCGCAGAACTGAAAAAGCAGATAGTCGCATTTAGTGACACGCATTACGAATGCCTGTTCAAACAGCGCATCCCAACAAAAGGGCGTTTCGGGTTTGATCCTCGCTCCGCATGGAAAGCTCTGGATGTAGGTTTCTCGCCGGATAAGCAGGAAATCAAGGTTAGTTCGTCGCCAGCTACAGAACTATTGGCTGCCGTTGGGATTCAACGGTTTAGCACAAAACTGTCGAGAGATCGCATGTTTTTTGAATATTGCACATGGGGACAGCCGCTTTCTCCCTCTGTAGCCTCGGCGGCGGCATCAGGTGCGATTGTCGTTCCGCCGACAGTGAAATTTCGCGGGCAAGTCATCGACCGAGGCAATTATGCCGGCCTCGGATATTCATCCATCATTAAAGGAGAACGTAATGGAAGATTCAGCAAAAGGCAGAGATAGTTTCAAAGAGTACCTTGATGATGAAAGTGGCTCTGTCGCTATCATCATTAAGCAGCAGCTTCGGCCTGCTGAAGGCCCCGATGGGGTAGTTTTCCCGCCGACTTACCCCATATCACTTCACAGTAACAACAATGATTACGGGAGAAAGAACAATAAGGAAGATAAGGAGGAAAACAAAGAGGAGAAGGGCAAATCCGGCTACAATATCGACCCACTTAAGGACGGCAATATTTGCGAGATCGACAGTCCGCAATCTCAGGCCAATCGGATAGAGCCGCTCTTCAAGGTCATAAAAAACGGAAAACTGGTTCCTCAGATCACTATCACTGTCAGGGAAGATGGAGAGAAGATTAATCTTCTCGATGCCGGACACCGGTCTGCCGACGCTTTGGTAAGATTTTCATCTATTGTGCCATTAACCCACAAGGCTTTCGAGCAGGTGAAAAAAGGAAATCACTTGGCTATTGCGCAGATCGCGCCCACATCTCTCTTATTTGGGGTATGGGACTCCCGCGGAACGAGGGTTAAGATTCAGCGCATTATTAAGGCGGAAATACGCGCGACAAATGTTGAGGAGCTTAAAAGATCATCAGTGTTCAATCCTGCTATCGATTACGTCACAGATGGCGGCGTCGATGAAAAGCACGACAAACAGAATGGTCCCAAAAATCCCCTTTCACGGCATGGGATGAAACACGCGTTGGACACCCGAGCCGTGGGCGGCGTACTGGTACGCGGAGATATTATCAGAACAGTTAATATCAACCTTGTTGCAATCAGAGGACTGAAAGCATTTACTGACGGTGTGTTCGACCTTGAGAAAACCAGACAGCTTCAGGAGTATATACTGGGTCTTGCACTTTTATCTGCTACTTATAATCATCCGTCCGCGCTCAATCTCCGTGAAGGCTGCCATCTCTGCCATGACAACAACAAGAAGGAGATGTGCGTATCCAAAGCGGTATACCTAACCGGAGAGGAGAAGCCCTTCACCTGTGACGCGAAAGATATTGAAGCATATGCCGAGCAGTCCGCAAAAGCATTTTTTGGCGAACGCTACGACCGTAAGGATATACCTGACGCTGTTTTTGAAGCAAACGTGGCGAACGAGTTCTTGGGAATGAGCGAAAAGGACCAGGATAAACTTGCTTGCAGCGGCCCGATAACCAAGGAGGCTATCCAAGCGTTTAAAGAGAAAAACAGCGATCCTATCAAGCTGATCATTGATGCGGTAAAAGAAGTGAAGGACAGGCTTCCGAAAAAGTCGAAAGGCAAAAATATCGTTCCGACAATAGATGCAGAGATATTTACAGACGTAAGAAGAATCCTTAACGACCTGGAGAGCGATGATACCACTAAGGAATCTATTGTTCAGCTTGTACAAGAACTCTCTGGAATTGTTGATAGCGGCCAGGATGCTCACAGCATAGTGAAGGAATGCAACGACAAGCTTGGAGAGTTTAAGAAAAAGAAGAAAGCGTCGCAGGCTGAGGGCGCAGCCGACAAGGCGAGCGAGGATTCAATCTCATGAACTCCTTCTGCGTCAGTATCCGCTGGCTCGATAATCGCTACCATGGGCAGAACGCTATCGGGGAGAAGGAATGGCCCCCATCTCCTTTAAGAGTGTTTCAGGCAGTGTTGGCGGGCATAGGCAGCCAAGTCGGCGAAGTAGAAAAAATGTCCGCAGGCCTCCTGTGGCTTGAAAATCAGACCTCTTTCCCGACTATCATAGCCCCGAGGGTGGAAGAAGGAAGGCGATTTGTAAGATATGTGCCAACCAATGATTCGAATAAAAAACGTACACGCAATCGCCAGGATCGCCTAACCGACAAACCAGTAGTGCCGACAATCATGCTTGACCATCCGGTCATTTACTACCTCTGGCCGCTTGAGAGCATTACCGATAAAGATAGACGCAGCCTCGAATTGCTTACCCAGGAAGTCAGGCACGTGTCATCGCTTGGATGGGGAGTCGATATGGCTGTAGGCAATGCGTCTGTCATTACGGCGAAGCAGGTCAAGACGTTGCCAGGCGAAAGATGGCGCCCCATGCCGAATACAGTAACGGAGGGGACGGCTGACAAGGGACTGCGCGTGCCGATCTCGGGCACGTTGGCCGCCCTTGGCAGTCGCTATAAAGAATTTTTGGGACGAGGAGAGGCGGAGGTAGACTCCCCGCCATTTACTGTCTGCGAGAAAGTTCAGTATTGCCGTGCTATCGATCCACCAAACAGGCATTTTGCCGCCTTTTCCTTGATGGTACCAGGAACAACCAGGGAGCGTCCGTTTGATATGGCTAAAAAAGCTCTTACCGTGGCAGGGATGTTACGCCATGCCACAACCTGTGCGGCCGAGCGTACTGGACAAGATGAGGAGTTTATTAATCAGTTTGTTCGCGGGCATGGGGAATCTCTTGATGCAGACAAGCATATTTCGGTTGGCAATAGCAGATTCGCCTACTTGCCTTTGCCGAGTATCGAATTCCGGGGCGTCGGGCAGGCGCTTGTGGTCGGCAGTGCTCGCCGCGCTATGCTTGCTGTACTTGAGGGCGGATGTGAGTATGAAGTTAAATGGGCAGAACGAACACTACCCGGACAAGCGCTTATCCCTGATGAAAAGAGGGGAACGGGGGATAAATGCAAAACTGTGGCCCTGCTTTCAAAGGTGTCTGAATCTAAGATTGTACATTACATCGGTGCGTCAGTCACTTGGGCTACCGTCACTCCCGTAGTACTTCCTGGTTATGACGACCCAGCGCACTATCGCCGGCGACTAAAGCGCGGAACTAACTCGGAGGCACAACAGAGATTGCTGGAACATCTACATGATCGCATCGATGTTTTGCTCCGCAAGGCGATAGTGCAGGCCGGATTCAGCAGGATGCTTGCCGATAACGCAACAATTGAATGGCGAAAGGCCGGTTTCTGGAGAGGAACTGAGTTTGCTGACCGTTATGGTGTACCTGACCATCTTAAGCGTTTTTCGCGATATCATGTCAGGATAACATGGCGTGATGAAAAGCAACGCCCGATGGAGCTCAGAGGTCCTATCTGCATTGGCGGTGGGCGGTTTTATGGCCTCGGCCTTTTCGCCGCTGAATTACGATAAAGGAGCAATCAATGACAATTTTTTACATCGGGCAACATCTTACACACCCCGACCACGGGCCTTGCACCGTCACCTTTGTCGGCAGCGATTATGTCGGCGTTGAGACGGACGGTGGCGGGAATGCTCTGATCAGAAAGCAAACTTTTCTGGAAGCGCCTGCCGCAGGTGAACAGGCAGTAGGGCCTGTAGGAAGACCTCTGTCATGGCCGGAATCCACTTTTGTTCATGAAAGCGCAGAAACGCAGCATTATCCTGGCTCTCACTGGGAGGCGTTTTTCGATAATCCTAAGCTGATTGTCGAGAGGCTTCCCGAGGTGCTTCAGAAGGCCGACCCTTGGGTCGGCGGCTCAAATCGTAAATCATCACGCCCGATGCCCGATAGATGGACAAAGGGAGTTGCGCTTGCCTGGCCGAATCACCGGCAGGGATTGATGGTGATTCTCCGCATTGACGAAGAAAACAAAGAAACCTCTGTCAGCAGTTTTTTCCCCTTTGTTTCAGATGGAGGGCAATATAACATTGTTATCCGGCATATCAATGTATGGGAAAACGGGGTTGAAGCACAAATCGAGGCTGAGTTCGGGGAAGCGACAATAACATTCTTCGACATTTCATTCACAAAGAACAGGCTTTGGTACGAGGCTGGAAAATGTTACCAATTCATTCTCACCGGAATAGCCTATGCCGCCAAGCCGGCCGAGGTTATGGAACTCCCCTTTACCCCCAATCCCGATCAGGTCGCATGGGAACGCAAGTTGGCAGAGCAGCGCGGAGAAGGACCTCCGACCCGCCCCACAAAGATCAGCCTTCGAGGCATGGCGATGATGATGCCTGTTGAAGAGTGGGATATTGATGATTACAGGTTCCGGGGGCCGGTAAAGTCGGTAAAAAACGTTGAAGGCGACGTGCTCGGGCAAACGGGGTGGTTTATAAAGGTGACGGTTATGCGTTTCGGCGATGCCGATGCCGATATTGACATGCTGGTTACACGGCGTGCCTGGCAAAGTGATTCCCCTCCCGCTGTCGGTCAGGATGTAGAGGGCAGCTTCTGGCTTCAGGGCTATCTTACCTACCCTCCTGTTTGGTGAACTCAACAGAGGACGATACGGAACATGAAATGCAGAGGCACATTATGGAACTTTTCACTATAACCTTGATCTCCTATTGCGTTGTGCGTAAAACTGTACGACAGATGGAAAAGGAAAAGACGTGCGAGAAAGTCCGCTTCTCTTTTGTCTATCCGGATATCCAGCAGTCCATTGATGAATCGCTCGCTGTCATCAACAAAACAAAGGACGTGGAGGCTGGAATAAAAGGCTTTGCCGTTATCAAGAGCAATCTCGCAAAGCTCGCTGCCGTGTCGCCGTTCTGTGTGCGTATTACATTACAACTGGGAGACAAGGAGATTTGCAGGGAGATTGAAATAGGGAGCAGTAGTGGCAATGATTCCATCTCGAAGCTCGAAAAAAAGTGGATGCGGAATTTCTTTTGCGAAAAGTTCGATACCCTGGTGAAACAGTCTGAGGAGTCATTCGACCCCGTGCTTAATGTGGAGCTAATGCGGGAAGCGGCAAGAACAGCCCTCAAGGGGCTTGAGTACCTGCCTGACGATGAGCTATTGAAAATAAAAGTCGATCTTGCGGAACGGCGACTCGGCTTTTTTACGGACTCAGTCGATAAACAGGTGAAACAATAATGACTACCCCCCTCATCCCTGTGCGCATGCTCAATGAATTCATCTACTGCCCGCGGCTGGCATATCTTATGTGGGTGCAGGGAGAGTTCGAGCATAACGAATACACGGTTGAAGGGACGATGCGGCATCGTCGCGTCGATAACGGAGGAGGAGTGTTGCCAGAAGTTCCAACGAGTAAAGAGACGATCCACGCCCATTCCGTGAGTCTCAGTTCTGAGAGACTGGGAATCACGGCAAAAATCGATCTGGTAGAGGGCGATGGAAGTATCGTCTCTCCGATTGATTACAAACGGGGAAAGCGGCCGCATGTGTCCGCCGGTGCTTATGACCCCGAACGGGTGCAGCTTTGCGCCCAGGGCCTCCTGCTGCAGGAGCATGGCTATATCAGTGAGGAAGGCGCTCTTTACTTCGCCGGTTCACGTGAGCGTGTGCCAGTGCGCTTTGAGCAATCATTGATCGACCAGACTATGGAAGCCATCCGGCAGTTCAACTCCGTGGCAGGTAGCGGGACGATTCCGCTTCCCCTGGAAGACAGCCGGAAATGCGGCCGGTGTTCGCTTATCGGTATTTGCCTTCCCGATGAAGTACGGTTCCTTGCCGGGGCCGGAGTGGAGCCGCGTCCGTTTACTCCCGGAAGTGAAAAAGGCCTGCCTCTCTACGTACAGTCTCCAAAAGCTTATGTGCGTAAGGATGGTGAAAGACTGATCATAGAGGAGGAAAAGACCGTTGTAGCGAAGGCCCGCCTCAACGAGGTGTCCCAGGTGGTACTGTTCGGTAATGCTACAGTAACCACGCCGGCTCTCCATGAATGCATGCGCAGGGAAATTCCGGTTACCTATCTGAGTTACGGCGGCTGGTTTATCGGCCATACAACCGGCACCGGTCACCGCAATGTTGAGACCCGCACCCATCAGTATCGTGCCAGTTTCGACAGTGAGGCATGCCTTCGATTGGCAAGGCGGTTGGTGGCAGCCAAGATAGCCAACTGTCGCACTTTGATCAGGCGCAACTGGCGGGACAACTCTAAAGAGATTGATATGCTCCTTATCGGGCTTCGGAGCGATATGAAACATGCGATCCGTGCAACATCTCTCGATGAGCTTCTCGGGACTGAGGGCTCTGCCGCAAGTCGTTATTATCGGGATTTCCCGGAAATGCTCAGAGAGGGCGAAAGCCCGGCGCTGAGTTTCGACTTTACAACCCGCAACCGCAGGCCGCCCAGAGACCCGGTGAACGCCATGCTCTCTTTTGCCTATTCCATGCTTACTCGCGAGTGGAGCATTACACTTGCCGCAGTCGGCCTCGACCCTTATCGCGGCTTTTACCACCAGCCGCGTTTTGGCAAGCCTGCGCTCGCTCTGGACATGATGGAACCTTTCCGCCCTTTGATTGCCGATTCCGTGGTCCTTACGGCAATCAACAATGGAGAAGTTCGTCCGTCCGACTTCGTATGCGCAGCCGGAGGCTGCAATCTCACTGAAATCGGGAGGAAAAAGTTCATTGCGACCTTCGAACGGCGAATGAATCATGAAGTAACGCATCCTATCTTCAAATACGCTGTCAGCTACCGCAGGCTGCTCGAAGTGCAGGCCAGACTTCTGGTCCGGTACCTGGCGGGGGAGATCCCCGCGTATCCTGCTTTTATAACGAGGTGAACTTAAGGTGGAACATCTCTATATCATCACTTATGATATAAGAAAACCTCGCCGATGGAGAAGGGTGTTCAAAACCCTTCAAGGGTACGGGGAGTGGATGCAGTTGTCGGTCTTCCAATGCCGTATGACAAGAATACGAGCCCTCCAGCTCGAATCTGCCTTGCATAATATTGTAAACCATGCGGAAGATCACGTGTTAATAATAGACATAGGCCCCGCCGATATGGTAAAACCCAAGGTGCAGAGCATAGGCAAACCGTTCACTCCTATCATTCACGCATCGGTGATCATATGATGGGGGATGCCGTGGCACTGCGAGCGGTCAGGTGGTAAAGTAAAACGTGCTACCGCTCGTATTTTACAAGCTCTTTGAAAACTCAGGGATTATTATGCGTGAGTCGGTGATGATTGGAAGCAACAGCCACCGTTTGCCTGCATGTTTGGCAACCGCTCGAAAAATGGTTTGCCAAACATTGATGGATGTACATTTGAGAGTGGGACGTTTTCCGAGGTAGCAATGCCTCGGCCTCATTGAAGCTCAACTGT
>JAJZPZ010000198.1 GCA_021847795.1 Nitrospirota bacterium | reverse complement strand
TACCTTCCGGGATGTAGTGTCATCTGTCTTTAGCTCTGTCCTCTGTTCGGGCATTATCCTGTTACAGATCCTCCCCCTGGCATATGGAAGTCTCTATAATAGCACGTTTCCGGCCTGCAATGCGCAAGGCCCGGCCCTGAGGACCCCGGATCCTCTGCCGGCTGTTACTACCGCTGCCCGCTCCCTTTCTGCGGGAGCGTGAAATAGAACACCGCGCCTTCGCCAACGCTCCCCTTTGCCCATACCCGCCCGCCGTGCCGGGTGATGATGCGGTGGACGATGGAAAGGCCGATCCCGGTCCCTTCAAAGCTTTCCGCATCATGCCCCCTTTGAAAGACCTCGAAGAGTTTCTCCGCATACTGCATATCAAAGCCCACGCCGTTGTCTTTTACGGAATAGAGGATGTGCCTTCCGTCGGGACGGCTGAAGACCTCGATGACCGCAACCTCTCTTGTCCTGGTAAACTTAAAGGAATTGGAAAAGAGATTTACAAGCACCTGCCGTATCAATGAGGCATCGGCATACGCGGGATGCAGTTTCCCGGCCGTAAGGTGTATGGTGCGCCCGGGGGCAATAGCTTTGAGGTCTTCAAAAACATTCCGCACCAGCTCATCCATGTCAATGTCCTCCAGGTTCATTTTCTGCCGGCCGGAACGGGAAAAGGAAAGCAGGTCGTCAATAAGCCTTTCCATTCTCCGCACATTCACCTGGATCGCATTCAGCATGTCCTTACCTGTTTCATTGAGTCCGTCTGCATGTTTTTTCAGCAGCATTCTTGCAAAACCGCCGATAGTGACAAGGGGGGTCCTCAGGTCGTGGGAAACGGAATGGCTGAAGGCGTCCAGCTCCTTATTGGTCTCGATAAGCTCAGAGACCCTCTTTTCGAGTTCGCTGTTGAGCTTTTTTATCTCTTCTTCGGCGCGCTTCCGCTCGGTAATGTCCCGGGTTATATTGATGATGCAGGGAGTGCCTTCCAGGTCTATCAGTTCGGCTGAGCGCAGCATTGTCCGTATTTCCCCGGACTTCATGCGGAACCTGGCTTCATGGTCCCTGATCTCATGCTGCTCCCTAAGCATACTGATCATGGAGTCGCGGGCATCGGAGTCCACCCATAGGCTGAGTTCGGCTGATGTCTTTCCTATTACCTCTTCCCTGCTGTATCCGGTAATCTGCAGGAAGGCGTCGTTCACATCGATAAACCTGCCGTCCGAGAGGGTGCTTATCGCAATCCAGTCCGGACTGGAATGGAAGATCTTCGAAAATCTCTCCTCCGATTGCCGCAGCGCCCTTTCAGCCTTTTTGCGCTCCGTAATCTCGTGGATTATCCCCTGGTAGCCCAGGATGTCCCCGGTGGGGGAAAGCCGTATGGTCGAGGTAAGCAGGCAGTAGAGCTCTGTTCCATTCTTTCTGCGGAACCTGATTTCGTAATCTTTCACAGACCCCCTCTCCTCTATCTCATGCTGGAACTTTACCCGGTCAAGGGGGTCGGCATACAGTTCGCTGAAGTCCATGCCGATCAGTTCGCTCCTGTCGTATCCGAAGAACTCCGATGCGGACCTGTTGATATCAAGGATTTTGCCCTCTCTGGAGGAAACGTAAATTACATCCCGCGATTCCTCGAAAAGGTCACGGTACACACTGCTCCCCGGGCCGCGCCTGCCCGGATCCACGGCTTCACCGACAAACTCCTCTTTTGTTTTTTCCCTGCCCATAGCTGAATTTATAAGCTCCTGTTGACGGGTCTTAAAAACACCTGATGCCCGGATGATCCTTATTTATTATATAACGTAATACTGTAATCAGGCTAATCAGGGCCGGAGGGCACAGGGCCGTATACTTGAAGGATTAGACAATCGCCCCCTTTTTGTCCTATAGTGAAACAAACGGGAGTTCTGCATCTTTCCCGGCCCGCTGACCGCATGCAGAGGGTCGGCCCACACAAAAAACATGATGAATGCGATACAACGAATCCGGCAATTTGCCGCAGCGCTTTTTGCAAAAATGGAACCGGAAGACCATGAGGTTGTTCGCGCCTGCCTTGACGAGACAGGGAGGAGCCTGTTCTACAGCATGGATACCGCCATACAGAAGCATTGCGTAAAGGTGGCGAGTACCGTCTCGGATATGATTCCCGCAATGCCGGGTATTGATCGCTCTTCCCTCATTCAGGCAGCCTTGCTGCATGACATCGGCAAGTCGAAGGGAAGTTTCACCCTGATGGACAGGGTATGGTTTGTCCTGATAAGGAAATTCCTCCCAGGCCTTGCCGCGGAACTGGCAGGACCGGGCCGGGGGAAGAGACTGCCCGGGCTGCGCAACGCCTTCCATACCCACATGCATCATGAGGAAATCGGGGCCTCCATTGCCAGGAGGGCCGGGCTGAGCGAGGAGATTGTTTTTTTGTTGCGGCATCACCACAACAAAGAGGCGGCGCGTTTTTCAAAAGAACTGGCAGTACTACTGCGGGCTGATGAGCTGCAGTGAAGAAGTAATCATCAGGCGGATTGGTCCCGGTTGCCGGGCAGCGGGCCAGTCCGGCGGAAAACCTTTCCAACGCGAGAAGGACATATTCATCATCGGGCCGGTTATGTGTTCCTTTGCGCTCTGGTAAACAGTCGCCTGCGCCGGCAGACGATTGTTCAAAAAAGGCTGAAATAGTGTAAATTATATCCCGAAAGCATATCACGGACAGAGGAGAAAAAATGCCGGACCTGAAAAAATTAATGTTCCGCGTGAAAAACAAGATGGACACCGAAAAACTTACTATCAACTCCCAGATGTATTTCATCGAAGATACGGCGGTCTTCATCGCAGGCGACCTTGCCCTCCGGAAATGCACGCTCTCCATGGCATGGCTTGAAGGGGAATTGCTCAAGATAAAGACTTTGTATGAGCCCCAGGGCACCGTCACTATTCAGAAGGCCCTCACAAACCGGGAGAAGGAAGCAATGCTGATCATGGTGGGTGACGGCGCCATTGTCGTGGTATCGTCCAAAGACCCCAAAGGATGCGCGCCCCAGGTCATAAAGCAGCAGGCGAAATAGGGGGCAAGGCGGATTCATACCGTGTGCCTGTGCCGGAACCCCACGTTGCGCTGGTCGCTGCGATCCGGACGAATCCCGGTTCATCTCTGCGTGCATTCTATTTTGATCTTATCAAGGACCCCCACGATCTGTTTTGAAATGCCTTCCATTTCATTGTATACACGCATCGCCTTCTCTTTATCGCCCGCATTATGTGCATCAACCGCTTCCCGTGCCAAGGCATGTATCTTCTCATGGGGCGTCACGATCAGGGGGTAACTCGGCATACGGCCGCATATGTCCTTTCCCTCCTTGTCATACCACTTGCCGAACCTGCACGAGTGGTGGTCCGGCAGTTGGGAGGCCGTAAGGTTCAGATTGCCGTTCAGGCAGGAGGAGATCCTGCCCACAAACCCTTTATGGTCGGTCTTGGCCAGCTCAAGCATTACGATCGCGCTTCCCGTTGTCTTGACCCCTGCGGAAGTAGTCCTGAGCTCATCGGCAATGCCCGTCAGCTTCATTACCTCTTCCAGCACCTCGTTCGACATTTTTTCCATATCCTGAGCAATCTTCGAGGTCCCCTCTATGTTGCTCGCAACCTCCTCGGATGTGGCCGATTGCTCATCCACTGCAGTTGCTATCAGGGTCACCTGGTCCCGGACTTTCCCGATTGCATTCACCATGGACAACAGGGCATCGCCGACATTTTTTATATATCTGGTAGCCTCTGTCACCTCTGCCGACGCCCCTTCCATAGATCGGGCAGTCTGTTCCGATTCAGCCTGCACTGCGCTTATCTTGCCGGTGATTTCCGTAGTTGCCTTTACCGTTCTTTCCGCCAGTTTTCTCACCTCGTCCGCCACAACTGCAAAGCCCCTTCCCTGCTCCCCTGCGCGGGCCGCTTCAATGGCTGCGTTCAGGGCGAGGAGGTTCGTCTGATCTGCGATATCTTTGATCACGGTGACGATATTGCCGATTTCCCCTACACGGCTGTTCAATTTTTCGACCATGTCGGCCAGCTCGGTTGTGGACAGGGAAACCCTGTTGACGGTCGCGATAGCGTTATCGGCGATCTCCTTGCCCCCTTCTGCAACATCCGCGGCATTCCCCGACATCTCCGAAGCCGCAGAGGCGCTCTTTGCGATGTCCGTAATGGTCCGGCTCATCTCCTCCGCCGCCGTGGCTATCTGCGCTGCCTGGCCGCTCTGTTTCTTGGCGCCTTCCGATGTCCTCTCCGTTGCCGCCTTGAGGATATCGACTATCGGGAGGATTTTGCTGGTTGCGAGCATGATATCGTTGATCATGCCGTTAAAATGCTTTATCATCTTGCCCACGTTCCGGGCCACTTCACCGACTTCGTCGCGCCCTTCGAAAGAGATGTCCAGGGCCACATGTTTTTCCGCCGTCTCCTTTAGTTTCTCCGTAAGGAGCGCCAGGGGTGAGAGGGCCACATGGATAATGACCAGGATGCATGAGGTTACACTGAAAATGCCGAGCAGGCCGAGGAGGGCATACAGGTACTGTAATGACCGGATCCTCCCGAAAGAATCCCCCAGAGGTATCTTTATGCTTACCGCTCCGAGGACATCCCCCTCCCTCACTTTATGGCAGGAAAGGCAATTCTTTCCCATAAAACTTGATTTTGCCGTGTAGGGAAATACCCCTTGGACAGAGTTGCCCTCAAGGACGACTTTTTCAATGCCCTTTTCCACGACTTCCTTTTCAACGGCATTCGCGGGATAGTCCCCGGCATCACCTCTGCCGTAATCCTTGTCAAGGGCCTCAGACCGGATGACCCTTAAATCGGCAATGTGCTTCATCTGCTCCAAAAAGGGTTTCTTCGATTCCCTGAAATTTCCTGCAACCATCATGGTGGTCAGGGAATTTAAAACAGAATCGCGGTACCCGTTCAGTGTTGACTTTGTTGCTTCCTCAAGCACTATCTGCCTTGTTTTATACCCGGTTACAAGCACGGCGATGAGCACCATTGCAACAATAATCAGGATAATAGGCGCTGCGGTTTTCCACTTTAACGATATGTCATGCACGTTCATACTCCCCCTCCTAAAACTGCCGTAAAAAGGACTAAGCTGCAAATAAATACTTCTTATTATCCTTAAGCGCGCAGGGAACTGCAACGTGAAAGTATGACGTGAGGTCTTCTGATGGCCAGGGTCAGCAGGCAACCGCTAAATTATGCATTTAGGCCGACCCTGTAGTGATGGATGTGAAATGCCGGGAAAGGCCGGCGCTCCTGCACTTCCTGGTTACTTGATCCTCGCCCCCTGGTCAACGTCCCTGTCAAGGGCAAGAATGGAGCAGACCCCGTCCTC
>JAJZPZ010000026.1 GCA_021847795.1 Nitrospirota bacterium | reverse complement strand
AGATCTGCTTCAGCGCGCCTGTGTGCTTTCCGTAAGACTTGCGCGGACGAAGCTGATGTGCCCCCGGAGCTGATAGAATTGGTCGGCAAAGGATGCCGGCACTTTCATCTTGTTGACTGCATTCTCAACAGCGTCGAGTTGTCCGAGGAGTTCTTCCCGTTTCCCGGGCGTCAGGTTTGCGGCCATATCCTGTTCGAGCGCCAGCAATGCGCGGTACCATTTGTAGAAGCGCAGGTCGATCCGCCACCGGTATATTTTGGGAATGATCCTCAGCCCGGGGACCAGCACCACGACCACCGGCAGAAACACCACGAGGACACGGTTTACCAGACTTGCCGGCCAGAACGGAAGGGAACGGTAGGGACCCCCGGGAAGGGAGGATCTTCAGCTTCACGCCGTTGCGCGCTGCAGCCCGGCCGAGGCCGAAGGTCTCGGTGAAGAGTGCCTGGATACGGGCGAAACTGAGTGTGCGATTTGTTTTCATGTTTGATATCTCATCCTGAGTTGCGGTTCCTGATGCCTGCCCACCTGTATCTGCCGGTGTGGTATATCGGCAGCGGGTCAGCCTGCCCCACTCCTTCCCCCCCCTGATTGCGGGCTCAGGGGACTGTCCACGCCGCTTCCAGCGGCAATCTGATATAATGGTGAAATATCCCCGAAGGAAAGCAGGAGTGGAAAAATGGATGAACCATTCAATGATATCGCAATCCGCATGCTGGCCTGCCTGGTAGAGAAAGAAAACACGACACCGGACTACTACCCTTTGACCCTCAACTCCCTTACCGCAGCCTGCAACCAGAAGTCCAACCGCAATCCCGTTGTTTCCTACGACGAGGCGACTGTAGAGCGGGAGCTTGAGGAATTGAGGAGAAGGGGATTGGTGCAGACAATCCATATGGCGGGAAGCCGCACTGCAAAATACAGGCACTCATTTATGGAGGAATTCAGGTTGATTCCGCGCGAAGCAGCCGTTCTTTGCGAACTGATGTTGCGCGGTCCTCAGACCATGGGAGAAATCAGAACTCATGCGGGCAGAATGTACGGCTTCAGGGACCTGGAGGAAGTTGCGGAGACCCTGAATGATTTAATGGAACGGGAGCAACCGCTCGCGCTCAAATTAGGCAGGCAGCCGGGCCAAAAAGAAGAACGGTACATGCATCTGCTCGGCGGGACGCCTGAAATACAGGAGAGCGGACAGGCCGTGGAAACAGCCGCAAAACACGTTCACGGAGAAAGTGTGAGGATTGCAAAGCTGGAAGAAGAGGTGTCCGCCATCCGGCAGGAGTTGGAGACGCTGAAAAAGCTTTTCGAGGAGTTCAGGTCTCAGTTCAATTGAAATAGAGTTACTCCTGCCCTTTTATATCAATAGTGAGGTTGGTAGGGGACCAGTTCGCTTGAAAAAGGAAAAGACAGGATTTGCCCTGTCGGCCATTGTCGGAAATTGTGAAGATTTATCCCCATTACTATGCATTTTGGGATATGGTAGAATTCTGAGGACTTCTTCCTGGAGGCGTGTTTTTTCGATATTGCCAATCTCGCAATAGTACGATCGTAAATCTTTTATCGAGGGAGCAAGTTTCTTCTAAAAGTCATTCAGAATGGACAGTACTTCGGAAACTCCCCTTCACCTACAATGATTTAGAATCGACATACGGGATAAAAGAAGGAATACGGGGGTAACTTTCAGGAGGTTTGGTCTTTTGCTGTTGTTGTATAGGGAGTTGTCATTGCGAGCGAAGCGCGGCAATCTCGCCTTCCTTACAGATCATCAAAGAGGTCATTCCACGCTGGATTCATGCTTTCAACCAATGCTATTTTCTTCTGCCGTGACCCGCTTTTTATCTGTTTCTCTCTGGCGATGGCAGTCTGCGCATCTTCTACCACCTCATAGTAGACCAGTTTGGTGATGTTGTATTTCTTCGTAAAACCCTCAACCAGCTTTTCTCTATGCTCAAAGACTCTTCTCTGTATATCATTGGTGACCCCGGTGTAAAGGACAGTATTGAGCTTGTTGGTCATGAGGTAAATGTAGAACTGTTTATCCATGGATAGTTTCCCTAAAAGACCAACGGCGAGATTGCCGCGCTTCGCTCGCAATGACGGCCGAACACCGACGCGTTATGAATCGTACTCTGTTCTATAAAAACAGACGGCTGCTTGCACCCTTTCAGGAAGAAGTCTGCCTCCCGGCAATAAGGACTATTATACTGATTACTAAAGATAATTTGCTATAAATAAATAATTATTGTAAAATGACTTCTTCCTGGAGCAGAGCGTGTGGCATCTGGAGAAGGACACACGCTTTCTACCCGTAAGGACGCTGATAAAGGTCCGACATCATGGTGAACAGTCCTCGAGGAAAGGCTTTACCGTCTGAGCAGTCCTCTCGTTCCCATACTTATCCTCTTCAAAAGTCAGGCGTGATGGCGGGCAGCCTCGACATGGAATTTAAGGCCAAGGGCGCGTATAACCTTTAGTACTGTTGAAAATTCCGGATTCCCCTCAGGAGAGAGTGCCTTATACAGGCTCTCACGTCCCAGACCTGTTTCCCGCGCAATCTGGGACATGCCCTTGGCACGGGCAATATCTCCCAGGGCTGCCGATACAAGGGCCGGATCTCCATCCTCCAAAACAGCTTCAAGATATGCGGCCATGTCTTTCTCTGTTTTTAGATGCTCTGCAACATCCCAAGGGGTTGTTTTAATCTTTTTGCGTGGCATGAAGTCCTCCTAAAGCATGCGCGCCAGCTGCAGCGCGGTTTGTATACCTTTGTCCTGAGTACGCTTATTTCCTCCTGCTAATAAAACTACTATCTCCCGGCCCCGTTGCACAAAATAAACCCGATAACCCGGACCATAGTCCATGCGCAGCTCAGAAACTCCTTCTCTTACCGGCTTCTACCGGCTTTACATCGCCAGGATTGCCCAATGAGAGGCGGCGAATGCGAACATTGATGCGAGCACGTGCCCTATGATCACGGAGTGAACTGAACCATTGGGCAAAGGTCTCGGTCTGGCGAATTTCGATCATAAGCATATTGTATCCTAAGGGATACGCAAAAGCAAGGGGGGCTGTGATAAAACAGGAGAGCTATTCAGAAGTTATTTAGCTGGTTGAAAAGACTAAAAAGGCAACAGTACATACCAGTAATCCTTCGTTTCCCCGCGATCCCTGGGTCTGCCGGAAAGGTGAAGATTTTTGGGGATGTCCCGTAGCATTCGCCACCCATGTCTCAAGCCTTGCTGAAAAAACACGTCCCTTCTCCAGTAAAACAGGCGTTGCCTGGCGATAAATTTTTATCGCAGTGAAAAAGCCGTTTAAACAGGCCGATCCACTGCCGGAACTTTTAGCGAAAGGCGTTCTGGTACCATGAAGTGCTCACAGCCTGTGGAGCCTCATTATATTGGGCTCCCCGAGGAAGGGTGAGCTTGCAACGAAAATAATGTTGTCGCCCCTTTTCGCAAGCTTTGCTTTGAGCAGGTCTTTTTTAATGTCGGCCATGAATTCCGAGGCTAGTATCTTCAGGTCCCGCCGCTTCATCAGTCTTCCGGAAACGCCCCGGTAAAGCGGCATGCGTCTCAATACCTTCTCGTCAGGGGTAAAGGCGATCACCGGCACACTGGGCCTGAGTTTGGAAATGAGCCGTGCAGTAAAACCCTTGTGGGTGAAGACCACGATCGCCCTGGCATTGATATCGCGGGCTGCATTGCATGCGCCGTCGGCAATGGCTTCCGGGAACCTGCTTCCGATCTGGTAAAGGGATTCGATCTTATGGGCGAAGCTCTCTTCCGTGTACCGGATGATGGTGTCCATCGTTTTGAGCGCTTCGACGGGGTACATGCCCGAGGCGGTTTCCGCGGAGAGCATCAGGGCATCTGTTCCGTCCAGGACTGCATTGGCAACATCAGAGGCCTCGGCCCGTGTCGGCCTCGTATGCCGGGTCATGGATTCGAGCATCTGCGTAGCGGTAATGACCAACTTGCCTTTCTTGTTTGCCAGATCGATGAGCATCTTCTGGATCATCGGCACCCGCTCGGTCGGCATTTCGACCCCGAGGTCTCCCCGCGCAACCATGATGCCGTCGACCATATCCATGATTCCGTTGATGTTGCCCAGCGCCTCGGGTTTCTCTATTTTTGCTATGAGCGGCGGCAGCCTGAGGCGTTTTCTTTCAGCCCACTTCCGGACGGCTTCGATATCCCCTGTTGTTCTCACAAAGGATATGGCTACGTAATCGACGCCGATCTTAATGCCGAATTCGAGGTCTTTCTTGTCCTTATCCGTAAAGGCAGGCAGGGAAGTCTTTGATGAGGGGAGATTGACGCCCTTTTTGGATTTCAGGATTCCCCCTTCAATAATCCTGGCCTTGAGTGCGTTTTTCGTTTTGCCCGTAACCCTGAGCTTGATGAGCCCGTCGTCCAGGAGAATGTCCTCCCCTTCCCGGACATCTTTCAACAGGGCGGGATAGGATATGAACAGGGCTTTGCAGCTGCTCACCTGCGTTCCGGGGCAGAGGAGGATCTCCTCTCCTGCCCTGAGTGCCGCCTCATCGTTCGCAACATTGCCGATCCGTATTTTTATCCCCTGCAGATCCTGCAGGAGCGAAACGTTTCTTTTCTGCCCGGCGGCCTCCTCCCTGATGAGGGAAAGGGCTTCTTTGTGGGTTGCATGGTCGCCGTGTGAAAAATTCAGCCTGGCCACATCCATGCCGTTTCTGATCAGGGTGCTGATCATCCTCCTGCTGCTGGACGCAGGCCCTATGGTGCATACTATCTTCGCTTTTCTCACATTCGCCTGCCGGATACCGCCTTCTTTTGCTTTTTCTTCAGGCCGGCGCCGATATTTTACGGCTTGCCGGTTTCTTGACTGTTCTGTGGTTTTGCCAGTTCTCCCCTTTTTCAGGGAAATCCGACCGGTAGTGGGCACCAACGCTCCCTTTTCTTTCCAGGGCCGATTCGGTAATGATGAGGGCCACGGTAAGCATGTTTTTCAGTTCGAGCTCCCGTCTTGTTTTAAAGTTCATCTCCGTAAGGGGCTTCCATTCCGAAAGCCTTACCCGTGCTTCACCCAGCGAGTCCCCGCATCGTATGATGCCGACCCGGTCCCACATGATCCTCCTGAGCGCGGTCCTTATCTCATCGAGATTGGGAAGCGTCGAATCCAGGAAGCGCTGAACTGCGGAAGTTGCGCCGCGGGAGCTTTCTTCCTCAACCCTTTTGCGCTTCAGCGCTTCCGCGCCCTGGCGCTGTGCGGCCGCAACTCCTGCCCTGAACCCGTAAACCAAGCCCTCGAGCAGGCTGTTGCTCGCAAGCCTGTTGGCCCCGTGAACGCCGGTGCATGCGGTCTCGCCTGCGGCATAAAGCCCGCGGATGTTTGTGGCGCCGTTCAGGTCGGTCTTTACCCCGCCCATCATGTAATGGGCGGCAGGGGAGACAGGAATAAGGTCTTTTGTGATGTCGATATCGTATTTGAGGCAGGTGGCGTAGATCCTCGGAAATCTTTTCTTCACGAAGTCTGCTTTGAGATGCGTCAGGTCCAGGTAGACATGATTGCTCTCTGTCCTGACTATCTCCGATATGATGGCCCGTGAAACAACATCCCTGGGAGCAAGCTCCCCTGCCGGATGATAGCTCTTCATGAAAAGTTCTTTCTTGATGTTCCTCAGGAGCGCGCCTTCACCCCTCATGGCCTCGCTGAGGAGGAACTGCGGGGCCAAAGGCGCAAAGAGGGCCGTGGGATGGAACTGGACGAATTCCATGTCTTCGAGGACGGCCCCTGCGCGGTACGCAATGGCCATGCCGTCCCCGGTTGCCACCGCGGGGTTGGTTGTCCTCGAAAATACCTGCCCGATGCCGCCGGTCGCGAGAAGGGTCGCTTTTGCGCGGATGGAGATGATGTCCTCGTTGTTCAGGATGTAGGCGCCCCTGCACTCCCCGTTTTCGATGATCAGGTCCAGGACTGTGCAGAAGGGAAATTTCCGGACCGACGAGAAGGACCTTACCTTGCTGATCAGTACCCGCTCCATCTCCTTTCCCGTGGAGTCGCCATGGGCATGCAGTATCCTTCTCCGCGAATGCGCAGCCTCCATGGTAAAGGACAGCTTTGTGTCCTCCTTGTCGAATTCCGCGCCCCATTCGATAAGCTCGGAAATCCTCCGGGGCCCCTCTTCGACCAGTACCCGCACCGCCTCTTCCCTGCAGAGGCCGTCGCCTGCCTTGATGGTGTCCTCAAAATGAATGCCGACTTCGTCCTCGTCGCTCAGCGCCACTGCAACGCCGCCCTGTGCGTATTCCGTGCTGCTTTCAGTCGGTATGTCCTTTGTGACCACAACCACCTTGCCGCAGGGCGCGAGTTCTATTGCCGCCCTGAGCCCGGCAACACCACTGCCTATTACCAGGAAGTCGGTAGTTATATCTTGCATACTATATGTCCTAATTTGTCCGTTAATTTTGCGTTAAGGCTGTAGTCGACGCGGCAGTCTATGAGGGACGGCACGTTTTGCTTCAGCGCGTCTTTCAAAGCCCCTGGAAGGTCGCCCCCGTCTTCAACCCTGTAGGCCTTGCACCCGAAAGCTTCGCCGAGTTTTACGAAGTCCGGATTAGTGACCCCTACGCAGAATTCCCTCTTGTACCGCACCCTCTGCTTCCACTGGATAAGGCCGTAGCAATTGTCGTTGAAGATGACGGTGACAAAGGGGACCTTCAATCTTACCGCAGTCTCGAGCTCGGCAACGGACATCATGAAGCCGCCGTCTCCTGCGGCAGCGATGACCTTTTTTCCGGGATGCAGGAGCTTTGCCGATATCGCGGCCGGCACGGCAAACCCCATGGACGAGAACCCATTGGAGATCAGCACCGTGTTCGGGGCATAGGCGGGATAAAACCGCGCAATCCATATTTTGTGCGCCCCCACATCGCTGACAAGGATGTCGTCCCTGCCCAGGGCCGCACGCATGTCGAGTACTATTTTCAGCGGGCTGATGCCTTCGGATGAGTGGTAGAAATGGTCTTTTTTGTCCTCCTCGATCTCCCTCTTGAGTTTTGTGAAATAGGAGGGGTCTTTCTGGAAGTCGGATTTTGCGGCAAGCATTTTCAAGGTTTCTGCTATATCGCCGGTCAGCTCGAATGCGGGGTACGCCGTATCGACCTCTGCCGGGTTGGTATCTATATGGATTATTTTTTTGTCCGGCCCCCAGTACCGCGTGCTGAATTCCACGGGATCATACCCGACAGTGATAATCAGGTCGGCCTTATTGATCCCGCACAGGACATAATCCATGGACTGGAGTCCTATGGTGGAGACGAAGAGGTCATCGTCGGCAGGGACGACTCCCATGCCCATGAAGGTGTTGATTACGGCAATGCCTGCTTTCCGGGCAAAGGCCAGCAGTTCCTCTGATGCCCTGCACCGGACCACGCCGTTGCCTGCAAGTATCACCGGCATCTTTGCTTCCCGGATGAGATCAAGGGCGATTTTTATCCGGCTCTCGCCGGGGACCGGATACACTGCTCTCGCCGGGGCGATGGGGGCCCCTTCCGCGCCTGCTTCGGCAATATCCTCGGGGATTTCTATATGGGTGGGGCCCATTTTTTCGCGCACAGCGAGCTTGAAGGCCTTTCTCACCATCTCGGGTATGGTGCCGGTGGCTTCAATTTTTGCATTCCATTTTGTTATGGGCTTGAGCATGGAAAGCACGTCAATGTACTGGTGTGATTCTTTATGCCTCCGCGAAGAGGATATCTGGGCAGTGAGCGCCAGCATGGGAGAAAAATCGAGAAAGGCATCGGCAATCCCGGTAACAAGGTTCGTGGCCCCGGGCCCCAGGGTGGAGAGACAGACGCCGGGCGAGCCGGAGAGCCTTCCCCAGGCGTTCGCCATAAATGCGGCGCCCCTTTCGTCCCGTGTGATTACGGTTTCTACGGGCGAGGACTCAAGTGCGTTCAGCACTTCGAGGTTTTCCTCTCCGGGGAGCCCGAAGACATATTGTGTGCCTTCATTCTCAAGACACTTTACCAGTAGTTCGGCGCCGTTCATTTGTCACTGATTGTATCACATATTCGCTCCGGGAACAAACAGGAAAGGACGGAAAAAGCACATCTGCTGCACGCGGGCCGCTTCCTTCCGGTCTCAAAGGGGCAGGGCGCTGTCCCCCCGGGTTGATTACATATGCTTATGACACCGTGCGCAGTTCTCGGCTACGTTCGAGGCGAAAGCAGTCTGCCCGTTATGGCACTTGCCGCAGTATTTTCCTGCGATGATCTCCACCATTTTCATATTCGCATAGTCCTTTTTCATCATGAAGGGGCTGGGATGGCAATCACTGCATCTGAACCCGTTTTCTGCATGGACCCCTCCGTCGAAAACAACCGTACTGATGCCGGTCTTCCATTCCAGGGTCCTTCCCACGGGGACTGCCAGGGCGCTGTTGAGGAGGAAGACGGCAACAATTACCGATGCCAGGGCGGCCACGGCATGTATTTTCAATGAGATCACCTCCTTGAGTTTGTGTTACAGAGTTTATTTGTATTATCCTAATATTTACAGGAAAACGGGATATATTAATTTATCCTGCAATGCCGAGTAAAGGGCCTGTTCCGCAGCGCCTGAGCGGGCGCGGACATGCCGCTGTATATCCTGAAGAAAAAGGAGAATGATGCCATGAGCGAGCACGATGCACTGAATGAATCATTGGGAAGTTACAAAACGAAAATCAACCCCATAGACAAGGCGACCCTCACATGGGACAAGGACCTTATTTTTGTCGGAAGAACAGGACAGGGCTATGAAATAGAATTCGACGCCCATGTGCAGTGGGGCTGTAAACCAACGGACGCGCTGCTCTTAAGCCTTGCCGGGTGCATGGGAATCGATATGGTCATGTTCCTCCAGAAGATGCGGATGCAGATCGCGGACTTCAGGATAAACATCGTGGGAGAGCGGAACCCGACCCCCCCGCAGTACTACAGGGCAGTGGACATGGTCCTCAATATCGCGGGGAAAAACCTGGACCCCAAGAAAATCGAGCGCGCCATCTCCCTTTCACACGAGAAATACTGCTCGGTTTACAACTCCCTCAGGCCGGACATGGATGTTAAGGTAAGCTATGTCCTCGAAGAGAAAGAGCCGCCTGCGGAAAAGACCGGCAAGTGATGTGGGGGTAGGGCCACGGTGATGCAATCCCCTTCCACCGGCCCCGTGATAGGGATCGTTGTTTCAACAGAGCTTGAGGCGAACGTGCTTCTCGGATCCCTTGCAGGCAGGGAGGAGATAAGCGTGCAGCATAAGCCGTTTTACAGCGGCACGCTTAAAGGGAATGTCCGGGCAGCTATCTGCATATGCGGCGTGGGAAAGGCAAACGCCGCCCATGGAACAACGCTCCTCCTGGAGCGGTTCGGCCCAGGGCTTGTATACAGCATCGGCGTGGCAGGGGCGTATCCGTCATCAGGCCTGAAGGCGGGAGACATTGCCGTTGCAGAGAGGGAGATCTACGGGGATGAGGGGCTGGCGCTCAGGGGTACGTTCCTGACCATGGATGCAATCGGTTTTCCCCTGTGCTCCTATGGCGGGAGCGATTACTACAATGAATTCCCCCTGTCCGTTCCCGGGCATCTGAAGGACTTTACCGCCCAGGGGCGTTTCCTTACCGTTTCCTCATGCACCGGCGCCCTGGAAAAGGGCAGGAAGCTCGAAAAAAAATTCGGCGCAATCTGTGAAAATATGGAGGGCGCTGCGGTAGCGCACATCTGCACACTGAACGGGGTCCCCGCCGCTGAGATAAGGGGTGTCAGCAATGTCATCGAGGACAGGGCAGAAGGTCCCCTTAAGAGGGCGGATATTATCGAAGCCGCTGAAAATGTACAGAGGTTTTTCCTGGAGAGGCTTTTATAAGGGCGGTTAGGTAGAGCGGTTTGTTATGTGTTCGTCTTCCAGCTTTACGCTTTTTTCATACAAAAATTCCGGATCGATGTCTAAATGATTTGCCCACTCTACGGTATCGAATCTGACCGCTGCCGAGTTGAACAATGATAAGTTTCGCAATTCCGCAAATTTACCAACATTCAAATATGGAGAAACATCGAAGATCTTTTCCTCACCATTTTCAAATTTAATCAGCAATTTATAACCATCTAATGGTTTTACGCTCTTTACTGATCGATACATGCTCGACCTCCTTTACTTTAAAGGTTCGATTGGGAAAGGGAGTTCACCTTTTGAGGCTAATTCCCAATCTGCCAACAGTTCTTCTTTATGAATTTCAGCCCATGCCGAAACAAGTTTCGCTTGCTTTGGAGGCAACATGCCCTCTGATATCTCACAAGCGTGTATATCAATAATTGCCATGTAATCCTGATAATACGCGTGAATGTGCGGGGGATTGTGCTCACCTGGAGAACAATACATGCGAATAATAATTCCGTAAAACATCGATATAGTCGGCATCACACCTCCAGTATATCATTTATTTGCACGTAGCAGCGGAGTCCACTGTATTGATTTGTTCTCATTGATTAACGATAGGGGGCGAACAGTGATCAAAAGGAGAAGCGGTTCCCTACGGCAAAATCACTGTTTCCTGTGTAAAGCCATTACATCATCTCTCGTAATGACCGCTTCAACCAGCTTGTAGTCAGCCCTGATGTCCCTGATGCTCTCCAGGACAGCCTCATACCCGCCTTCCTGCCTGTCCACCAGGGCGATCACTTTGATGATCTCCAGCCCGGCCTCGCGCGCCCGCGTTATTGCCTCGATGGTGGATTTGCCCGTGGTGATCACATCATCCACGATAACCACTTTATCGCCTGCTTTTACATTCCCTTCGATCCATTGCATGGTCCCGTGGCTCTTTGCGCTCTTTCTCACCACAAACGCCTCAACAGGCGCACCCTTGAGATGGGAAGTGTACGCAACGGCGTCGGCTATGGGGTCTGCCCCGAGGGTCAGGCCCCCGATGCCCTTTGCCGACAGGCCCTGTATCATCCCGAAAATGACATTTCCGATAAGGTACATGCCTTCAGGGTGGAGCGTTACTGTCTTGCAGTTGAAATAATAGTTGCTCATACGGCCCGAGACGAGCTTGAATACAGGCTCTTCGCTGTACCGAAAGGCCTTCTCGTAAATCAATTGAATCAATCTCTTTTTCATAGCGACATGTAGTATATCACAAGAGCCGGAGCAACGGGAACGGGTAATGAACGGCGTGTAACGGGACAGTGAAGAGTAATCAATGATGGGTGATGAGGAAAAGGAGAAAGACTCTCCCTTGCACTCATCACTCTTCACGTGTCACTGATTACTGTTATTTAATACCTATGTTCGGTCTTCTCGCCTTCGCAGATCTCTTTGACCTGGTCTTTGACCATGCGGCCGTCTTCCCAGGTTCTTTCCTGGACCTTCCTGCATTTTGTGTTCTCATTCGGACGGTAGTAGGAATCGCTCACCGGCTCGGCGCGATAGACGCCGCGGCCATCTTCCGTCCTGTATTCAACCGGTTTCCCTGTGGCTGCTGATTCCCTTGCGCCGCGAACTGAAATCTCTGAAATGGTCGCTCCGGCAGCGGCCCCGAGCCCCGCGCCGATAACCCCGCCGCGCCAGGGGTTCTTGTGGTCGAGGAGAGCGCCTGCAATGCCGCCCAACACACCACCTGCGGCTCCGCCCTCATATTGATACGAAGCACACGCGCTTATGGCTGCAAACACCAGGACCATGAAGAGTACCGTAAATTTTTTTACAGAAAACATTCCAGACCTCCTTCTTTGCCCGAAGCAATATAGTTATGATTATTTTACCAGTATGCGTCGATGATTGTAAATTCTCCCCTGTCCCCGCAATTGCGCCGGCCGCGGGGCGTTGACATGCAGGTAAAATAACCGGTATTTTAAACCCATGCGCCTTATTCTTTTCGACATCGACGGTACGCTTATTGATTCGGGAGGAGCAGGGACGCGCTCACTCAACCTGGCATTCAGGGAACTGTTTTCCATTCAAAGCGCTTTCATCGGCATAAACATGGCGGGGAAAACGGACCTGCAGATCATAAAAGAGTGCCTTGCAGTCCATGGGGTCCAATCCGGCAGCAGTGCAATACCCGAGGTCATGGGCGCTTACCTCAGGCATCTCAGGAAAGAGATACAGAACGACAAAAAACATATGAAGCCCGGTGTCCCGGGGGTCCTTCATGCCCTTGGCAAGGAAAACGGCCTGTATTGTTCCGGGCTTCTGACAGGGAATATCGAACAGGGGGCAAGAATAAAACTCGAATCCTTCGGCCTGAACGCATACTTTCCTTCAGGGGCCTTCGGCAGTGATCATGAGGACAGAAACAAGCTGCTCCCCGTGGCGCTCAGGCGGTTTGCGGAGATGGGCAACAAGGGGATCGCTTACCGCGATTGCGTTGTCGTAGGCGATACCCCCAGGGATGTCTTTTGCGCCAAACCCTACGGCGCATTCTGCATCGGTGTTGCAACAGGCCCCTATGCTGCAGGTGAACTTGTTGAGGCGGGCGCCGATGTCGTGTTCGAGGACCTTTCAGATACGGGCGCGTTCTTAAGGGCAGTAGAGGCCCGGAGCTTTAGCGGGACTTTACCGGTCTGACTGCTGCGTGCACTGCCCTGATGCAGGGGGCTGAATATCTTTGATCGCCTCCTGCACAATCAACCTGACGTTCCTGTCCTCATCTTCTTCAGCCTTCAGGAGGAAGGGGAGCGCGTGCTCATGCCCTATGATGCCGAGGAGGTTTGCGCCGTCTCCGCGCACAATGGGATTCGGGTCCCTGAGCAGCAGGGCGATTTCCGGGATGAGGGGCACAAGGTTCCCGGGCCTTACCTGCGCCAGCTCTTCCACAAGTGCGGTTGCCCCCAGCCTTACGCGTATCCTCTCGTCCCGTATCATATCTATGACCAGCGGGAAAAGGCTTTCATCATGCTTGAACATATCGATGATGTTCTCGAGGAACCCCTTTTCCATGTAATCGAGGACCATTGTCTTTAACTCGTTTTTACCCATGCCAGTCGAGCTTTCTTCTCTTTCTGTGAAATACGTATTTCTCAGCGGAAAGCGCTGCAATGCACCCGGCTGATGCAGCCACGACGACCTGCCGTACTTCCGTACAGGTCACATCGCCTGCGCTGAAGACCCCGGGGATCGAGGTCTCCATCATCCTGTTCGTCACAACGCATTCATCTTCCGACACCTCAACAATACCCTGGAGATAGTCGATCACGGGTTTGCTCCCGTGGAGGTACACGAAAACCCCCGAAAGTTCAAGCGTGCTTTCTTTCCCGGAGATATCTTTAAGCCGTATTGTCTCAACAAGCTCCCCGCCTTCGATGGAAGTCACCGTGTGCCCAAGGATTGTTTTCAGGTTCCCGATACTGAGGGTAGGGTAATCATCATCGACCTTCAGCCTCTGTGAGGGGGATATGAGATACACTATCTCTGCAAACCGCGTTAAGAGCCCCGCCTCCTTGACGGCTTCTTCAGAGTCGCCCAGGACGCAGACGGTCTTGCCCCGGTAGAAAGCCGCGTCGCATATCGCGCAGTAACTCACGCCCCTTCCCAGGAAATCCGCCTCGCCCTTTATTGTCGCTTTCCTGCCCATCGAACCCGTGGCTATAATAACGGTCTTGCCCTGGTATGTCTTGTCCATGGTGAATATTTCCTTCACCTCTCCCTGGAGGGAAACCCCGATGACCTGTGCTTCCGCATACTCCGCTCCGAACTCTGTGGCCTGCCTGCGGAAAATAGCGAGCAGTTCCTTGCCTGTCAGCGGCTTTTCGAGCCCGGGATAATTCTCTATCAGGCTTGCAAAGGCAAGGGCGCCCGCGGTGGCGGACTTGTCGATGACAAGGACTTTCATTTTCGCTCTCGATGCGTATTGAGCTGCGCTGAGGCCTGCAGGGCCGCCGCCGATTATCATTACATCATACAATGAATCGGACATAAATCCTCCTGGTGGTTTGAAGGTGAGATTATAAAGTATTTCTATTATACCTCTTTATGCCCTTCCCTGCGCAATATCCTCTGAATCTGGTATAATCCCCCTGTCTTGCACTAACAGATTTTTTCCGCACGAAACACGACCCGGAGATCCGGATGAAGGACAACATCCCGGAGGAGTTATGACGAAGGATGAGCGCAAAATAGTTGCTGCCTCTGTTCTTTTCCCCCTGTCAATCTGGCTGCTTGATGCAGCGGTGGATTCAGTCTTATTCTCAAAAGCCCCTTTCCTCAATTCACTCATGTTCGACTCCCCTGAGGTCTATTTCCGCTTGCTTTTCCTGACGGGCTTTATTATTTTCGGAGTCATTGTCCTCAGGATTCTGGCCAGACACAAGCGCATGGAAGAGGCCCTGCAGGCGAGCGAGGAGAAATTCCGTTCCCTTGTCGATTCCACGGAGGACTCCATATACCTGGTAGACAGGGATTACCGGTATCTGTTCATAAACAAAATACATCTTTCGAGGCTCTGCCTTCCGGAAGATAAGCTCCTGGAGCAGTCCTACGCCGGATTCCATTCCCCTGAGGAGACAAAAGACTTTACCGAGAGGGTCGATGCGGTATTTAAAACAGGAGTATCGGTCCAACATGAGCATAAGAGCCAGAGGGACAACCGGTATTTTCTGAGGACCTTAAGCCCTGTTACCGATCGCGGAGGAAAGATAACGGCTGTGACCGTTATCTCTAAGCAGATCAATGAACGCAAGCAGATGGAAGAGGAATTGCGCGCCCTGCTGCTTACCGATGAATTGACGGGCTTGTATAACAGGAGGGGCTTTTTTACCCTGGCCGGGCAACAATTGAAAATATCCAGCCGGCTGAAGAGAGGGGTGTCCTTCCTTTCAGCCGACCTCGATAACCTGAAGGCAATAAACGATACCCTGGGGCATAAAGAGGGCGATCTGGCGCTTATCGAAATTGCCGATATCCTCAAAGAGAGCTTCCGCGAATCAGACATCATTGCCCGTATCGGGGGGGACGAATTTGTTATACTCTTCCCGGCGAATATAACCGGCGACTCGGAAATGCTCACTGCCCGGCTGAAAAGAAATCTTGAAGAATATAACCAGAACAGGAGCAGGGGATATAAACTCTCCATAAGCTTCGGGATCGCTTACTACGACCCGGAAGAGCCGCACTCTATCGATGAACTGCTGGCCCAGGCGGATAAAATGATGTATAGCCAAAAAAGGAACAAACCCAGGCTTGTTTTCAACACCTCCGAGCACCCTGAGTGACTGGCGGACCCGGGAGTTTCAGGACGCTGCTTTTCCATGCCGGACCGGCGTATTGTTAAACAGGCCCTAAATATGTATAATTATATACCTTGGGCAATGGAGAACGGGAAAATTAAAAATATCATCTTAGTTGACGATGACGAGGCCATCTTTCACACGATCCAGATAGTTTTGAATGGGCCTGAATATAAGCTTGTGTATTTTTCCGATGTCCCTTCTGCAATCCGGCATATCAAGAGCGGCAAGGGAACCGATCTCATTATTCTGGATATCATGATGCCGGGGCATTCAGGCCTTGATTTCCTGGATATGCTCAGGAATGAAGGAGTGAAGGTCCCTGTTATCGTCATTTCCGCAATCGATACCGCAAGGGCGGCTGTAAAGGCGCTGAAGAAAGGCGCTGCGGATTATATAACAAAGCCTTTCGAATTGGAAGACATAAAAGAAGCAATTTACGGGCTTCTGAAAGAATAACGCAGCTAAGCTTTAGGAGGATGGATTATGGGTCTGCTGTCTAAAGAAATCATCAAGGCAATGGCAGAGACAGGCACGAAGCAAATCGATTTTACGGAGCTGACCGGCGGTGTGGTAAAGCAATCTGCGATTGCCGCGATCCTGAGGGGAGCAATTCCCAAAAAACCGCATGTTATAGATATGATTGCCACTGCCCTGAAGAGGGACACCGTTGAGTTCAGGCGGCTCGCTGCACGGGACATCATTGATAAAGAACTCCGCATCTTTAATCTGAAGATCCAGGAAATTTATGAAAGCAAAGGCGAACGCATAGAGCACAAGCTGCCCTTGTATAATTTTGATACCCTGCAGGACTCCCTCACGAAACAGGGATATCCCAAAGGGAAACCCGCCTCGTATATTACGGTCCCCGTCTCCTATGGGAAGTACGCCTATGCGATAGCAATAGGGGACACATCTCTTTTCCCGAGGGCATTCCCCGGAGAGGTTGTGATCATTTCCCAGGAATATAAGCTGGAAAGCATCGAGGACTATGGGATCCTGGGCTATGATAAAAAAATATACATAGGGAGGATACGGGAGCATGCGCCGTATATTATCATCGAGACCTTTACCCCCTATGAAACAAAGATGATAAAGAAGAAAGATATCCTTTTTGCACACAGAGTCGTAGGAATATACAGGCCTGTCCCCGCGGGCAAGTGACGCCTGCGGGGCTCCGCAGCACCAAGCAACCTTTAAAACCCAAATCCGAAATCCTAATCTCGAAACTCTAAACAAATTCGAAATTTCAAATTCAAATGCTCCAAACCGTTTCGAATTTCGGTCACTTGTCCGCCTAAGGCGGATTGGGATTTGTTTAGGATTCAGATATTCGGATTTAGAGCTTGCTGTTTGTCCTCCTTCTTGTCTTTTCCTGCTTTTGCCTTGTATACTGTAATTTTGCCGTAAATACAGCACATCCTGATATTATGAAGAGAGTTATTGCCATAGATGGTCCGTCAGGCGCCGGAAAGAGCACCATATCCAAACTTCTTGCTAAGAAACTGGGGTTCCAGTTCCTTGATACAGGAGCGCTGTACCGCGCCATAGCCCTGCATTTGCGGCGGCAGGGAACAGCGCCCGGCAGTCCTGATCCGGAGATTGCCGGAAAGCTGGAAGGCGTATTTATCCAATTCAGTGATGGGCGGGTTATGCTGAATGGTGAAGATGTGTCTGAGGCCATCAGGACCACCGAGGCAGGCCATTATGCTTCGGTCTTTTCTGCAAAAAAAGCGGTGAGGGACTTTCTTTTTCAAATACAGAGGGATGCCGCGCTCCATCATGATATCGTGGCGGAGGGCAGGGATATGACAACGGTTGTCTTCCCCGATGCCTGGAGGAAATTCTACCTCGATGCCTCTGAAGAGGGAAGGGCCAAAAGACGTTTTCTGCAACTCAGGGAAAAGGGGACGGAGATCTCTCTGGGTGAGGCTCTCAGGGATGTCAAAGATAGGGATACGAGAGACAGCCGGAGGGACATTGCACCGCTCAGGAGGGCGGAAGATGCAATTTATATAGATTCAACGAATCTGAGTTTGGATGAGGTTATAGGAGTCATAGTTTCACACCTTTAGTGTATGCTGCCCGGCTCCCCGGGATGAGCATTGATCGGCAATTGTTTATTCAGCACCTAAGGCCTTGAATACTCTATGCAAAATCCTGTATCCTAATTATATGGGCGAGAAAATTAAAATAGTAACCGCTAAAAGGGCAGGCTTCTGCTTTGGGGTGAAGAGGGCTGTTGATATGGCCTTTCAGGCAGCTGAAAAAGGCCGCAACGTCAAGACCTTAGGCCCCATAATTCATAACCCCCAGGTGATAGATAAACTGAAGTCCCAGGGAGTAACCCCTACAGATAATGTGGAAGGCCGCGCCATAAAGACCCTTATCATAAGGACCCACGGAGTGCCGCAGGAAATATCGGAACGGTTGTCACAAAAAAAGTACGATGTCATTGATGCGACATGTCCTTTCGTGAAAAAGGCCCAGCAATATGCTAAACTTTTAAAGGAAGCAGGGTACCAGGTTATCATTATCGGCGACAGTGAGCATCCCGAGGTCAAGGGATTGATGAGCTACGCCGGGAGTGATGTCTTTGTGGTCGGCAGAGGTGACAGGCTTCCGGAGCTCAAAAGCAGAGTCGGCGTGATTGTGCAGACCACCCAGCCCGTAACTCTGCTGCAGGAATTTATTCTCCGTATACTGGAACACGCAAAAGAAATTAAAGTTTTCAATACAATATGCAATTCCACTGCGTTGAGGTTGAAAGAGACAAAGGAGATGGCGGGAAAAGTGGATGCCATGATAGTGGTTGGGGGCAAGAACAGCGCAAATACAACCCAGCTCGCGCATCTCTGCATCTCCCTGTCTGTACCCACATATCACATAGAGACTTCTTCCGAAATAAAGGAAGAGTGGTTTCCCGGAATACAGAAGGTGGGCATAACGGCAGGGGCTTCGACCCCGGACTGGATTATCAAAGAAGTGGAAGAAAGAATTAGAGATATAGGAGGAAGGGCAAGGAATGGACACCCAAACAAAAGAGGAAACAAGTGCACTCGAAAAGCTCTACGCTGATACACTCCAGAAAGTAGAAAGAGGCGTAATCGCAAAAGGTAGGATTATTGCCGTTAAGCACGATGGTGTGGTCGTCGATGTAGGATACAAGTCAGAGGGCATTATTCCCATTTCCGAGTTCTCAGAAGAGGAGTTGTCCCGATTCAAAGAGGGCGATGATATAGATGTTTTCATTGAGCGGGTGAACGACGAAGAAGGGATTGTTTACCTGTCCAAGGACAAGGCCCTGAAGATAAAGGCACTGGAAACACTGACCGCCGCGTATAACAACAATTCCCTGGTCGAAGGCAAAGTTACTGAAAAGACCAAAGGGGGACTGTTGGTGAATGTCATGGGAATAAAGACATTCCTGCCTGCGTCCCAGGTGGATATCAAAGCGGTCCGCGACCTGGATTCCTATATCGGGCAGGTCATTCCTTTGAAAGTGCTGAAACTGGTCCCGCAGAAAGGGCCCTCCAATCACGCTTCCAGCATGTCCATTGTTGTGTCCAGGCGGGCCATTATTGAAGAGGAGAGGAGCAAAAAAAAGAAAGAGACCCTAGGCGTTCTGAAGGAAGGCGCGGTGCTTAAGGGGATGGTGAAAAACATAACCGATTACGGCGTATTCGTCGACCTCGGCGGAATCGACGGGCTGCTCCATATTTCCGACATATCATGGCGGCGGGTCAACCATCCTTCCGAGTTTTTTTCCATAGGGGATGAGGCGGAATTTATTGTGCTGAAATATGACCCGGAGACCGAAAAGGTCACCCTGGGATACAAGCAGAAAATACAGGACCCATGGATATTGGTGGAGGAAAAGTACAAACCGGGAATGAAGCTTACTGGAAAGGTCGTCACCATCGCGGATTATGGCGTTTTTCTCGAAATCGAGGAAGGTCTTGAGGGGCTTGTCCATGTCTCCGAGCTTGACTGGGCCCCCCGCATCAAACATCCTTCCAAATACGTCTCCGTAGGTGATGAAATAGAAGCTGTGGTCCTGAGCATCAACAAGGATGAAAGAAGGCTGTCGCTCAGCATCAAGCAGCTCCAGCCGAAGCCGTGGGTGCTGGTAGGCAGCCGCTACAAGGTTGGAGACAGGGTAACCGGGAGGATAAAGACCCTTACCGATTTCGGGGCATTCATGCGGCTGCCTGAAGGAGTGGACGGTCTTATCCACATCTCTGATCTGTCCTGGACCAAACATGTAAAGCATCCCTCTGAAATGCTCAAGAAGGGCCAGAAGGTAGATGCCGTTGTCCTCAGCCTCGACCCTGAGAAAGAGAGAATGGCCCTCGGGATCAAGCAGCTGACGCCTGATCCGTGGCAGGATGAAATCCCCGCGAAGTTCAAACTCGGAGAGGAATTTACCGGAAAGGTGTTGAGGCTCACCGATTTCGGGATATTCGTCGAACTGGAGGGCGGTGTTGAGGGGCTTGTCTATTCTTCCGAGGTGGACACTTCCCGTGAGATAAAAGAAGGCGATGAAATACGCGTGAGGATCATCAAGCTGAATGTCGAGGACAGGAAGATCGGCCTGAGCATGAAGAACCTGAAGACCCATGAAAGCTAAGAAGACCTGTATTTTTGCAACTGTATTTTTCGCAGTCCTTGTCCTGATCAGCTTTGTGTTTACGCTCTTGCAGAAAGAGGTATCGCTCGGCGAAAAAGTAGCATTGGTCAGGGTCGAGGGCCCTATTCTAGAAGCCCGGTCAACAGTGGAGGAGCTCAAAGGATATATAAAGAACAGGTCCATAAAGGCAATCGTCCTGAGGGTGAACAGTCCCGGCGGAGGGGTTGTCCCTTCACAGGAAATATACGATGAGGTCAGGAAAGCGACTGCCGTGAAAAAAGTCATTGTCTCCATGGGCTCGCTTGCAGCATCAGGCGGCTATTACATATCGGCCCCGGCAAGCAGGATCATTGCAAACCCCGGAACCATAACCGGTTCGATAGGGGTGATCATGGAAGTGCCCAATATCAAGGAACTCATGGATAAACTGGGCATAAAGGCTGAGGTCATCAAAAGCGGCAAGCACAAGGACATAGCCTCCATGTTCAGGGGCATAGGGAAGGAGGAGAGGGAGATCCTCCAGGGAGTTATGGACGATGTGCACGAACAGTTCATTGGGGCGGTTGCGGATGGAAGAAAAATACCTGTCGAAGAGGTGAGGAAGATCGCCGACGGCAGAATATTTTCGGGCAGGCAGGCCATCAAGGCCGGGCTTGTGGATGAACTCGGGGATCTGGAGTATGCCGTCAAGGTTGCGGGAAAGCTGGCAGGCATAAAAGGCGAGCCCGAGGTTGTGACCAAAAAGGAAAAGTCCCCGATCCTGGACCTGCTCAGCGGTCGTTTTCAGGAAGGCATTTCTAGGCTTATGCCCAGGACACAGCTGAAATACATGTTCGGTGAATACTGAACTGTAATAAATACTCACAGTGCTTTGCGAGTTAATTAATTCAATATCTTGGAGGTAGAGCATGACGAAATCAGTCCTTATAGAGAAGGTGACTGAAAAAGTTGAAGGACTTACGAAGAAACAGGTCGAGACCATCATAAATACGATTTTTGATGGAATGAAAGACGCCCTCGGGCGGGGAGAAAAAATAGAGATCAGAGGTTTCGGGAATTTCAGGATAAAGCAGAGGAACGCGAAGGTGGCACGGAACCCGAGGACCGGGGAGAAAGTGGAAGTGCCGGCTAAAAAGGTCCTGCATTTCAAGCTGGGCAAGCCTTTCCACGATGCGCTCAATGAGGAACCAAGCGTAAAGTAAGAACTCCCGGCGCAAGCATAACGGCATTTTGTTTCCGGAAGGCAACCTGACCCGCTGGAGTCGACAATGACCAGACAACCCGGGTTGCCTTCTTTTTTCGCCTTCCGCCGTACCCACGCCTATGCCGCACCCGTCGAATTAAGTTATAATAAAAAGAATTCGAGGAATCAGAGATAAGCAAAAGCCCCCATCAATGGTTGATATGTCTTCACTCCTGAATATAAATAACCTTTCGGTATTCTTCAATACTGACAAAGGTTCTTTGAAGGTCGTATCAGATCTGTCCCTTTACATTAAGAAAGCCGAGGTCTTCGGCCTTGTAGGCGAGAGCGGGTGCGGCAAGAGCCTTACTGCGCTTTCAATTCTCCGTATACTCCCCTCCAATGCCTTTGCAGAAGGTGAAATCCTCTTCAACGGCAGGAACCTCCTCCTCCTTAACGAAGACGAGATGCGGCAGACCCGGGGCAAAGATATTTCCATGATATTCCAGGAACCTATGACATCCCTGAATCCCGTGCTGACCATCGGCTACCAGATAGCAGAGGCCCTGACCGCGCACTACAGCATGTCCAAAAAGGACGCAATGAACAAGGCCGTTGAATTGCTGCGGGACGTAAAGATCCCCTCCCCGGAGTTGAGGATCAAGGACTATCCGCACCAGATGTCCGGGGGCATGAGGCAGAGGGTAATGATCGCCATGGCCATAGCCTGCAATCCCTCGCTGCTTATAGCCGACGAGCCGACAACGGCCCTGGATGTCACTATCCAGGCCCAGATACTGGAACTCCTCCAGGGACTCAGGCGGGAAAGACATATGGCTGTTTTGCTGATCACCCACGATCTGAGCATTATTTCAGAGCAGGCGGACAGGGTCGGCATTATGTACGCGGGAAGGCTCATGGAGCTTGCCGATGTGGAGGAACTCTTTCAGCGCCCTCTCCACCCCTACACCATCGGACTCCTGGGTTCCCTGCCTGTTGCCAGGGGGACTGCTTTAAAACCGATCCCGGGTTTTGTCCCTGCTCCGGGCAATCTGCCCGGGGGATGTAAATTCTCGGACAGGTGCTTTGCCGTGATTGATGCGTGCAAAAGGGCGGAGCCGGAACTGGCGGAGGTCTCGAAAAATCATTTTGTGAGATGCATACGATGGAACGAAATACAAAAGAACAACTCCTGGTAGTGGATTCTATAAAAAAGCACTTCAAACTGAAGAGCGGTTTCAGAGAGCCCGAAAAGCGGCTGCACGCAGTTGATGGGGTCAGTTTTGAAGTAAAGCGGGACAGTGTTTTTGCCCTTGTCGGTGAAAGCGGCTGCGGCAAGTCTACTGTCGCGAGAATGATACTGAGACTGCTCCCCCTAACCGCAGGAAAGATATTCTTCAAGGGTGAAGACATTTCCGATATCAGCGGAGAGAGGCTGAAAAAATTCAGGCGGTCCGTGCAGATCGTATTTCAGGACCCCTTTGCATCGCTCAATCCGCGGATGAGGATCGCAGATACGCTCTCCGAGCCGTTCAAGATACATAAAATCGTACCCAAAAATGAGATCAGGGACAGGGTGGCGCACCTGATCGAGAGGGTGGGGCTCAGCAGGGACGCGCTGGGCAGGTACCCGCATGAATTCAGCGGCGGACAGCGGCAGAGGATCTGCATTGCGCGGGCGCTTGCGCTCTCCCCGGAACTCATCATTGCAGACGAGCCCTTGTCTGCGCTTGATGTATCTATCCAGGCCCAGATACTGAACCTGTTCCAGGAGATCAAAAAAGAGATGGCGATATCATTTGTCCTCATCAGCCATGACCTGAAAGTCGTCCGGTATTTCAGCGATGAAGTAGCAGTGATGTACCTGGGGAAGATCGTTGAAAAGGCGAAGACGGAGGATTTGTTCAATGCCCCTAAGCATCCCTACACCGAACTGCTTTTGTCGTCGGCGCCGCAAATTAAATACAGTTACAAGTCATCAGTAACGGGTAACTCTAAAGACAGTAACAAGTTACAAGTAACAAGTAACAAGTTAAAGACTAACGACAAAGACTCATCACTCGTTACCCGCCACCCGTTACCCAATGATGTGCCGAGCCCCATAGAACTCCCGCCGGGATGCCCCTTTCACCCGCGCTGCCTGAAGAGAACCGATGCCTGTGACAAGAAGGTCCCTGAACTGAAGGAATCAGGAGACAGGGACGTATCCTGCCATCTGTATTAATCTGTTGCGATTGACATTCACTGTGCATCCGATAAAATTTTAATAGATGCGTCAGGCACAGCTGATCACCCCTTGATCCTGCACATATATACCCTCGTACTCTATCAGGAGGTGCGTAATGAGGCAATACCGTTTTCACCCCGGCTGGCGGTATCCGGCCGGTGCAAAGAAAGGCGGCAGGGGAATAAATTTCTCGATTTTCAGCCGGCATGCGACCAGTGTCGAACTTTTGCTCTACGAAAGATCGGACAGCCCTGAGCCGTTCCAGGTCATCGGGCTGGACCCTGAAATAAACCGGACCTTTTTCTTCTGGCATGTCTTTGTCGAGGAACTGCCGGTAGGCACACATTATACGTGGCGTGTCGACGGTCCGGACGAGACCTGCCGCTCGGGGTTCCGGTTCAACAGGAACATTGAGCTGCTGGACCCTGCCGCCAGGTCTGTTACCACCGGGTTGTGGGACCGCAGGAAAGCGCAGGAGAGGCAGAAGAAAAACGAGTATGTCCCCTCCATGCGCGCAAGGGTGGTTGACCCGGCTTATGATTGGGAAGGAGACCGGCCCCTCAATCATCCCCCGGAGAACACCATAATTTATGAGTTGCATGCCGGCGGATTCACAAAGCACCTCTCATCCGGTGTAATTCATCCCGGGACCTTTGCGGGACTTGTTGAAAAGATCCCCTATCTTAAAGGGCTTGGAATCACTGATATCGAGCTCTTGCCTGTCATGGCCTTTGACGAACAGGATGTTCCGGAAGGCACGGCCGGACTGGGCCTGAAGAACTACTGGGGCTACAGCACGCACAGCTTTTTCAGCCCCCATCCGGGATACTGCACCGACCCTGAGAATGGGAACCACCTTGCAGAATTCAGGGACATGGTCAAGGCCTTTCACAGGGCGGGCATCGGCGTTATTCTCGATGTGGTATTCAATCACACCGCAGAAGGCGGGGCCGATGGCCCGATGATAAACTTCAAAGGAACGGACAACATAACCTTTTATCATCTCGATCCCCTTGACCGCTGCATCTACCGTGATTATTCCGGCTGCGGCAATACGGTCAACTGCAACCACCCGCTGACCGCCAGATTCATCATCAGCGCCCTGGAATACTGGGTCCGTGAGATGCACGTGGACGGGTTCCGTTTTGACCTGGCCAGCGCCATGGCCCGCGGCGAGGACGGCAATCCCATGCGGCATGCCCCGGTGCTCTGGAGCATCGAATTTTCAGAAGTGCTGCTGCATACAGGAATCATTGCCGAAGCGTGGGATGCTGCAGGGCTTTACCAGGTCGGTGATTTCCCGGGCTTCCGCTGGATGGAATGGAACGGCAGATACCGCGATTCCATCCGCAGCTTTGTCAGGGGCGATAAAGGCTTGATCCGGCAGGTAGCCGATGCCCTGGCAGGAAGCAGCGACCTGTACCAGGCCCAGGGGCGGCTGCCTATCAACAGCATAAACTTTATCACCTGCCATGACGGTTTCACCCTGTATGACCAGGTGAGCTATAACGGAAAGCACAATGAAGTAAACGGTGAAGAGAACCGTGACGGTGCAAGCGGGAACCTGAGCTGGAACTGCGGCGTAGAGGGGGACCCTGCTGAACCCGGGATATTTTCGCTACGCCTGAAGCAGGCGAAGAACTTCATGTCCATACTGCTCCTCAGCCAGGGAGTGCCCATGCTCCTGATGGGAGATGAAGCCCTGAGAACGCAGCGCGGCAACAATAACTGTTATTGCCAGGACAACGAGATGAGCTGGTTCGATTGGGAGCTGCCTGAAAAGAACCGGGAGATGCTGCGTTTTACCAGGGAGTTGATCGCCTTCCGCAGGCGCCACCCCGGCCTTATGCGCGCCCGCTTCCTGACAGGCAGGCTGTCGGCAGTGCGCGGTATTCCCGACATCTCCTGGCACGGTCCCGCTCTGAATGCTCCTGACTGGGACGACCCCGGCGCGCAGGCGCTTGCATTTACTCTCAGCGCAGCGGAAGACAAGGAGGAGGACCTTCATGTCATACTCAATATGTCGGATTCATCTGTTGAGATGCAGGTTCCGGAAATTCCCGGCAGGAAATGGCATTGCGCTCTTGACACGGGGAACCCTTCTCCGGCAGACATAATAGCGCCTGTTGAACAGCCGCTGTTCAGGGGAAACAGTTACCGCATATCTCCACGCAGCGTGGCAGTACTCGAGAGCAGGTGAACCCTGGTGTCAGGCAGCGGGGCAGGTATTTCACTAGAGGAGGGATTCCATCTTTTTCACGAATTCCGGCGTTGTCCAGTCCTGCTCACCGAAATATTTTTCGATAACGATTCCCTTTTTGTTGATGAGGAAAGTCGTAGGCACGGTGAAGACCTTGTAAAGGGACCGGGTAACTTTCTGCTTCTTGTCGAAAAGTATGGGAAAGCTTACGGGGGTGCTTCTGACAAAATCCTTTACAGATGCAACCGATCTGTCTAAAGAGATGGTGAGCACCACGAACCCTTTGTTTTTCAGCAGCTGGTTCAGCTTCTCCAGTGAGGGCGCCTCATTGCGGCACGGAGGGCACCATGCTGCCCAGAAGTTCAGCAGGATTACCTTGCCGTTATAGGAAGAGAAAGATACCGTAGCGCCGTTTATGTCCTGCAGGCTGAAGCCGGGCGCCTTCCGGCCTGGGATTTTGTCGATTGCAAAGGGAGAGGGGGGGGCAGCAGAGGCAACACCCGGGAACCGGAGCACAGAACACAGACTTAGAGCAAGGACCGCGGCAAATATAATCTTCTTCATCATCTGTGTTCTGTCCTCCATGTCCTGTCCCCTATTTCCTGATTATGCCTGCGCTTTTCAAAATGCCTTTCAATTTTTCCTTGTTTGCAGAAGACATTTCGCAGAGCGGGAGCCTGAACTCCTCTTCTATCTTTCCCATCATCGCAACAGCCGTCTTGACCGGGATCGGGTTTGTCTCTATGAACATGGCTGCGTTCAGGGGCTCAAGCTGGTAATGCAGCTTCCTGGCTTTTTTGATATCTCCTTTTTCCCAGGCATTGCACAGCGCAGCCATTGCCTTCGGGGCGATATTCGCGGTCACGGAAATCACGCCTTTCCCGCCGAGCGCCAGGAGCGGCAGCACGGTAAAGTCATCTCCTGAGAGCACGGTAATCCTGTCGCCGCAGAGCCTGATGACTTCGCTTACCTGCTTCAGGTCTCCTGTCGCCTCTTTTATGGCGACAATGTTTTTGAATTCCGCCAGGCGGGCAACCGTAGCGGGAAGCAGGTTCACTGCGGTCCTGCCCGGGACATTGTACAACACCAGGGGGATTTTCACTGCCTTTGCAACTGCTTTGTAGTGGCGGTAGAGCCCTTCCTGTGTCGGTTTGTTGTAGTAGGGAGTAACGAGCAGCGCTCCGTCAGCGCCGAGTTCCTGCGCCTTCCTGGTCAGCTCGATGGCCTCATCCGTCGCATTGGCGCCGGTGCCGGCAATTATGGGAACGCGCTTTCGCGCAGTTTTTACCGCAACTTCAATGACCCGGTAATGCTCCTCGAACCCCAGGGTTGACGCCTCTCCGGTTGTTCCGCACGGCACAATTCCATGCGTGCCCTGGGCGATATGCCATTCGATAAGCTTGCTGTATGCTTTCTCATCGAACTTTCCGTTCTTAAAAGGCGTTACAATTGCAACAATCGAACCTTTAAACATTTTTATCCTCCTTATGATCAATGATCAAGTTTCAAAATCCAAATCTCAAATCTCAAATACGCGGATCTTACCAGCCGGCCTTTTGAAAATTGGTATTTGGGGTTTGGAGCTTCCCATCTCAGATGAACAACAGGCCGGCCCTGTATTTGCCGCCTGACTTCATGCTCCACTGGACAATGGCTATTTTCCGGATCTCCGGATTTTCCTTGTTCTTGAAAATGATGATCTGCCCGGGCTCCAGTTCCTGTTCGGTAACGATGCCCATACCTGACTCGCTGATGTCTATCGAGGTGCTTGTATGAGGGGTGGTCTCGGGCTCGCCCTCCTTATAATACCTCAATGAGGTCGTATTGGAACTCCGGGGGTGTCTTCTTCTTTCATCCCTGTCGGCCACCAGTTCTATTTTGCCTTCAAAGACCTCAACAGCAGGTCCTGTCATGTATACACGATTGTTTTCCATCCATTCGATGATGAGTTGCCCGCCGAGGAGATTTACCGTGACTTTCCTGTCGACCAGGCCTTTTTCCATAGCGGCAACGCCTGTTGCCGATGCCCCTGTGCCGCAGGCCATGGTCTCTCCTGAACCCCGCTCCCAGACCCGCATCACAAGCTCGCTCCTGCTCTTCACATTCACGAACTCCACATTGGTCCTTTTGGGGAAGGCAGGATGGTTTTCAATCTCCGGGCCATAGACAGCCACCGGAAAATCAGACAGGTCCTCATCCAGGAAAATGACTGCATGGGGATTACCCATGGAAACGCAGGTGACCCGGAACTCCCTGTCCCTGATCTGCAGGGGATGATCAATAACCGGTGACGAGTAACGAGTGACCTCGTCAGTAACGAGTAACGAGTCACGAGTAACAAGTAAAGGATCCGGAGACAGTGACAAGTCTTTGTCTTTAGTCTTTAACTCGTTACTTGTTACTGATGACTCGTTACTGTCTTTAATATTCACCGGTATCTTTTCAGGCTCGAGGACCGGCTCTCCCATATCGACCCTCACCAGTTCTCCTGCCCGCCCGGGCCGTATTGTCCCTGCAAGAGTCTCGATCTGAAGCATATCTTCCGTGGAAAGACCCTTGTCCCATATGTATTTGGCAAGGCACCTGATGCCGTTGCCGCACATCTCGACCTGGCTGCCGTCTGCATTGTAGATTTCCATCCTGAAGTCGGCGCTTTCAGAAGGACAGAGCAGGAGGAGCTGGTCAGCGCCTATGCCGAACCTCCTGTTGCACAGCTTTGAGGCAAGGGAAGCCATGTGGAAGAAACCGGAGAGCGCGTGCTTTCTGCAATCGACCAGGACAAAATCATTGCCGAGCCCGTGCATTTTGGTGAAAGGTATTTCCATATCAGATAAAATCAGGTATTGCTTCGCCCTTTACGATCTCGTTCAACGTCTCTCTCTTGCGGACAAGCGCATATGTGCCGCCCTTCACCATGACTTCTGCCGGCTTCGGACGGCTGTTGTAATTCGATGACATGGTAAAGCCGTAAGCCCCGGCACTCATCACCGCCAGGTATTCACCGCGTTTGACCGAAGGGATCTCCCTGCCCTTTGCAAGGAAATCGCCCGACTCGCAAACAGGGCCGACCACATCGGCCACAATGGTTCCCCTGCGGTTTTTTACCAGGGGCTGTATGCGATGATAGGCATCGTAAAGGGACGGCCGCACCAGGTCATTCATGCCTGCATCGACAATGACGAATTTCTTCTTATGCCCGTTCTTGAGGTAAAGGACCTTGGTGACGAGTATCCCCGCATTCCCGGCGATCGACCTGCCGGGCTCGAAGACCAGGGTCAGCTTCCTGTCCTTGAGGAGGGGCAATACCTTCTTTGCAAGCTGGGACGGGTGGGGCGGGACCTCGTCCTTGTAGGTGATCCCCAGGCCCCCCCCAATATCGAGGTGGCTGATACTGGTCCCCTGTTTCATCAGCTTGTCGATAAGGGCCAGGATCTTTCTCAAGGCATCCACAAAAGGGGATATCTTTGTAAGCTGCGAGCCGATATGCTTGTGAATGCCGATGATCCTGATATTCCGGAGAGTGCCGGCAAGCCTGTAATACTCCGCTGCGTCCTCTATCGGTATCCCGAATTTGTATTTCTTCAGGCCCGTTGAGATATAGGGATGGGTCAGCGGATCGATATCGGGGTTTATCCTGAATGCAATAGGCGCCTTTACCCGCATTTCACCTGCAATGCGGTCCAGTTCCCGCAATTCGTCTTCCGATTCCACGTTGAACATCAATACCCTGCTCTTCAGGGCATACCGGATTTCCTCTTCGGTCTTCCCAACGCCTGCATAGACGATCCTGTTTGAGGGCACCCCGGCCTTCAGCGCCCGGTAAAGCTCTCCGCCGGAAACGATGTCGGCGCCGCCCCCGTGCTTTGCCATGAGGCGTACCACAGCGGCATTCGAGTTTGCCTTCAGTGCAAAGCAGGTGAGGTGCGGAACATCCCGGAAGGCCTCTTCATATGCCAGGAAATGCCTGAGGAGCGTGCTATGGCTGTAAATATAGACAGGAGTCCCGACCTCGGAGATGATGTCCCTGACCGGCACGTCTTCTGCATATAATTCACCGCGTTTATATTGAAAAAAGTCCATGCCCTCTTCTTTAGAGTATAGATTTGATTTTTTATCC
>JAJZPZ010000025.1 GCA_021847795.1 Nitrospirota bacterium | reverse complement strand
AGGGCCTACTACAGCTTTGAAGCCCGGTTCTGCAATCCCGACAGCGGGCATGAGAAAGGGGGTGTTGAAGGGATAGTCGGCTATGCACGGCGCAATTACATGGTTCCTATTCCTGAGGCCGACAGCCGGGAGACGTGATCTGACGTCATATCCCGGTCCGCTGAGTTTCCCTTTTCTGCCCTATTAATGGTATATTATCACCCTGCCTTAAGTGCGAATGTTCGGAAGCGTGAAATACAAGTAACTTCCCTCTGATTCAACCGCCTGGGCTTTAAGAAATCGATAAAAATGTGTTCCGGAGAAAGAGGCAATAGAGTATGCCGGAAAAATTGCTTTTTGCTATATGTGAGAACTCAGGAGAGGTATTAAGATGATACAGGTTAACAACTTGGATAAATGTTATGGCCGCCAGGTCATTTTTGATAAGGCGGGTTTTACCCTTAATCCGGGGGAACGTGTGGGCCTTGTGGGCAGAAACGGGCATGGCAAGAGCACGCTCTTTAAAATGATACTCGGGGAGGCCCGGCCTGATGCAGGATGTATCAGTATCCCGAACGGATATAAGATAGGCCATCTCTCGCAGCATATCAGCTTTTCGGAAGACACGGTGTTGAAGGAGGCCTGCCTGAGTCTCCCGGACAACGAGGACGGCATCGATGAGACCTATAAGGCGGAAACCATCCTTATGGGACTCGGTTTTACCCTGGAAGATTTAACGGTTGACCCCTCGGCGCTGTCAGGGGGATACCAGGTCCGTCTTAATCTTGCGAAGGTGCTTGTTTCCGATCCTCATCTTCTCCTGCTCGACGAGCCTACCAACTATCTCGACGTTCTCTCTCTTCGCTGGCTCACGCAGTTTTTGCGCAACTGGAGGAAGGAGCTCATCATTATTACCCATGACCGTGATTTCATGGATGGTGTGACAACGCACACCATGGCCATACACCGCTGCAAAATGCGGAAAGAGGCCGGCCCCACCGAAAAGGTGTATCAGCAGTTGCTGATGGAGGAAGAGATACACGAAAAGTCCAGGATCAACGACGATAGGAAGCGCAAAGAAACAGAGGACTTCATCAACAGGTTCAGGGCAAAGGCATCCAAGGCGAGTGCTGTTCAGTCGCGCATAAAGGCCTTGCAGAAAAAAGAGCGCCTTGAAAAACTGGCAGACCTGCGGAACCTTGATTTCGCCTTCAAAGCAGCACCTTTTACCGGGAAGGTGATAATGGAAGCGAATGACCTATCTTTTTCTTTTGATAATGATAGCGCTCCCCTGATTGATGGATTGACCTTCTCCGTAAGCAAGGAGGACCGCATAGCGATTATCGGCAAAAACGGCAAAGGCAAAACAACTCTGCTGAATCTGCTTGCAAAAGAACTGGAACCCAAAACCGGCTTTGTCAGGCATCATGATCAGCTGCAGAAGGCCTATTTCGGCCAGACTAATATCAATCGCCTTGCCATGCACAAGACCGTTGAAGAAGAGATTATGGATGTGCACCCCGACTGCAACCGGGGTACGGCCCGCAAGATATGCGGCATTATGATGTTTCCCGGGGACAATGCCTTAAAAAAAATCAGTGTGCTTTCCGGAGGGGAAAAGAGCCGCGTGCTGTTGGGCAAGCTGCTTGTCAGCCCCGTCAACATGCTCATGCTCGATGAGCCGACGAACCACCTTGATATGGAATCCAATGATTCCCTGGTTGAGGCCATAGATGCCTTCGACGGTCCTGTGATTGTGGTAACGCACAGCGAAATGATGCTCCACGCGCTGGCCACGCGCCTGATAGTCTTTGATGACGGGAAAGTAACGTTATTTGAAGGAACCTACCAGGACTTCCTTGATCGTGTCGGCTGGAAGAGTGAAAATGAATCCGGCGCGCCGCGCGTTAAAAAGAATGCCTCAGGCAACAAGTCCGTCAATAAAAAACAGCTCCGGCGTGAGCGGGCTGAGCTGCTGAATAAAAAATCAAAAACAATGGGCGCCCTGCAGAAAAACATTGATGAAGCGGAAAAAGAAGTTATAAAGCTGGAACAAAAGATCGAGCAGGAAAACCGGGAAATCAGGGAGGCCTCCCTCAAGGGTGAAGGGGAGGCCATTAAAATAATCACAAAAAAGCTCCATGATTCCAAGGCCCGGCTCGACGCCCTTTTTGCAAAACTTGACCTTCTGCACGCAGAGTTTGAAGGCAGGACAAAAGCATTCGAGGAAGAGCTGGAAGGCTTGCTGACTGCCTCAAAGTAACCGGAGGCAATTCTGAATTCTGGAGACATCTTGCCTAATTCATAATACCCCTCTCAATTAAGTAAAGTGTCCCCGGAATCAACTCTTATTGTTGCGCATCCATCTCACCTCGCAGCATGCTCTTTTCTTAAAGTATAGTGCAGAACCCGAGTACGGCCAAACCCAGGGACAACTTCCTTTTCCCTGTATAATCGATGATGAGTACCCGGTTTTTGTATTATGTAGATATGCCGAGAATTGCACGAGTACACCACATTCCCCAGCAGGGGACAAGCAGAACTGCTACCTTTTTGAGTGAAGAGGTCAACGATGGTGATATGAGAAATACCTCACAAATTAGGAAGTTGTCCCTGGTTTTTGCTGTATTTTGCTTGGGAACACCCCCCTTGCTTATTTATACCCATAAGGGTATAATTCACATAGGGGCCGGCAGGATATGAAGCCTTTATTCTGGGTAGCCTCATCCAAAAAGGACCTTCTGAAGATGCCGGAACAGGTGGTTGATCTTGTGGGCTATGCCTTATACCTGGCACAGAGCGGGCTGAAGCACCCGCAAGCAAAGGCACTCACGGGATTCGGGTCGGCCGGGGTTCTGGAGGTGGGGGATTGAGACACCGAAGCTTGATTTGGATGTGATCGAGGCAAGGCTGAAACTGGCCCGCCTTCATTCTGAAGGAGCAAAGCAATGAGCGAAATCGAAAAAGGGAGCACAAACATATATGCCGATCTCGGCATGGCAGATGCTGAAGAGATGCTGGTCAAAGCCCAACTTGCCGCCAAGATCGCCGAGATTATCAAGCAACGGAAAATGACCCAGGCTCAGGCATCTGCACTGCTCGGCATGCCGCAGCCCAAGCTTTCCAATATGCTGAATGGGAGGTTCCGCGGAATTTCAGAGATCAAAATGCTGGATTGCCTGACCAGGCTGGGCCGTGATGTGCAGATTGTGATAAAACCCGCATCAAGGTCGCGCAAGGCCGGCCATGTCTCGGTGCGTTTTGCCTGATGCGCTGGAGCTGTTTTAATTCTCAATACCTATGATAAGTACTATTCCTGTAGGCGGGAGGCAAAAAGCACCGATTTGGGGAGCACCGGATTGGGTGCGAGCGGTTCCTTTGAAGTTCATTTCACAAATATACAAAGCTGACACCAAATGGCATGTGCTGCCCCAGGAGCAGGCCGGCTGCTATAGGCCGCCTTGCCGAGGACTCCTGCAGCCCATTGGTTTAGATTACCCAACCATCTCATTTGTTTTATAATAGCCAATGAGCTATTGTTACAAGGGAACAGGCTTTATTGCCCTCTGCCTTGTTTTCATGTCAGCAGTGTTCTTATCTGCCGCCAACGTCCTGCGTGGCAGTATGGATACTGCCACATGAGTCTCGACTACGCTACCCTCGACCTTTTGCGCCAGAAACACCCGGCATGGAGACTGCTGCGCTCCGATCATGCACCGCTGGTGGCAAGTTTTCTCCAACGTGTGTTTATTGCCCCCAACGTGCGGGTAATGGCGCAGGCAGACCTTGCCGAAGCGCTTGAGGACGAGTTGTTTGCTCTACGGGAGCGGGTGGGGGCAGCAGATGCATTCCCGAAACCTGGGCTCGACTACCTTAATGACTGGGCCTCCAACGAGAAAGGCTGGCTGCGCAAGTTCTACCCGCAAGGATCAGACGAGCCGCATTTTGACCTGACCCCGGCTGCTGAGAAGGCGATTGCGTGGCTGGGCACGCTCACCGAAAGGGCTTTCGTCGGCACTGAGTCACGCCTTTTAACGTTGTTTGCACTGCTCAAGCAGATGAGCGAGGGCAGCGAGACCGATCCACAGGCGCGCATGGCGGAACTGCACAAGCGCCGCAATGAGATAGATGCCGAAATGGCTAATATCATAAACGGCGATATCCCGACGCTTTCCAGTGCGGCGTTGAAGGACCGCTTTCAGCAATTCATGACTCTGGCACGCGAGCTGCTCACTGATTTTCGTGAAGTGGAGCAAAACTTTCGCGGGTTGGATCGTCGCGTGCGCGAACGCGTTGCGCTTTGGAATGGCAGTAAAGGTACACTGCTGGAGGAGATAATGGGCGAGCGCGACGCAATTGCGGATTCAGACCAGGGCAGAAGTTTTCGGGCCTTTTGGGATTTTCTGATGTCAAGCAGTCGTCAGGACGAATTGACTCAGCTGCTGGAGCGGGTATTAACTCTGCCGCCAGTGGCCGAACTCAACCCAGATGCCCGCATCCGGCGGGTACACTATGATTGGCTGGAGGCGGGAGAGCATACCCAGCGCACGGTGGCCCTTCTCTCGCAGCAGTTGCGCCGCTTTCTTGATGACCAGGCCTGGCTTGAAAACCGTCGCATTATGGACATCCTGCACGGCATCGAGGTTAAGGCATTGGCGTTGCGGGACGAACCGCCCAAAGAAGAGTTCATGCAGATCGCCGATCCATCCGCTGACATCGAATTGCCTATGGAGCGGCCGCTCTACACACCACCGTTCAAACCGTTAATTGCCGACGTGCTTCTGGAGGCGGGCAATGAGGAAGTGGATGCCGCCGCGCTCTTCTCACAAGTGGTGATTGACAAGGCAGCGCTATCACGGCATATCCGCAATGCGCTGCAAGAGCGATCTCAAGTTACCTTGCGCGAACTCATCGAGGCGCAGCCTTTGCAACATGGGTTGGCGGAACTGATTACGTATCTGCAGTTGGCAAATGGTACATTCAAGGCAGCAGTAGATGAGGAAGTGACCGAGTTCATTGTTTGGAAGCGCACCCATCAAGAGGGCCTTGAAAATATGGAAGTATGCATGAAACAAGCGCGACTGCCGCGCGTGATTTTTTTGAGGTGATGATGAACGAACAAGACGTTGAAGCTCGCCCCTCAGATTCCCCGGATCTGTCATCAGCAGTGGTGCCGCTCCTGAAGGGCGTAGTCTATCAGGAGAGCGATCCTGACCTTTGGAATACGCTGCTGAGTCTGCAGGCCAGAGTGCGCGATTATGTGGCGGTGCTCGGACTGGAACTTGTATTGGATGAAGCCGAGGGCTATGCTTTCCTGCGTTCTCGCCCCGACAACGGGGATAGTACAGCGGCAAAACTGCCGCGCCTTATCACAAGGCGTCCGCTCTCTTTTCCGGTGAGCCTCCTGCTTGCCTTGCTGCGTAAGAAGCTGGCAGAGTTCGATGCGGGGGGCGGTGATACGCGCCTCGTCCTGTCACGGGACAACGTGGTCGAGCTGATCCGGGTTTTCCTGCCTGAGAACACCAATGACGCAAAAATGACAGATCAGGTGGACAACCATCTCAATAAGGTTGTGGATCTGGGTTTTGTGCGCCGCTTGAAGCCCCGGAGCGGACAGGTACAAATGTTTGAAGTGCGGCGTATCCTCAAAGCGTTTGTCGATGCACAGTGGTTGGCTGAGTTTGATGAGCGATTGGCAGCGTACCGGACACTGCTGCGGGGAGGCAGGCAGGAAGGTGAGCGGGATGAATGATTCACCGGGCCTGGAATTCATGACCGATGATGCCCTCGCCGGCTTTCGCCTGCATCGCCTGGAGGTGTTCAATTGGGGAACGTTTGACGAGCGGGTCTGGACATTGCACCCTAACGGCAGGAATTTTCTGCTCACTGGAGATATTGGTTCGGGAAAAACGACGCTGGTCGATGCAATAACTACCCTGTTGGTTCCGGCACAGCGTATCGCTTACAACAAAGCAGCCGGGGCTGATACCAGAGAGCGCACCCTGCGTTCCTACGTGTTGGGACATTATAAGTCGGAGCGCAATGAGGTGAGCGGCACGACCAGGCCGGTTGCCCTGCGCGACCACAACAGCTACTCTGTGCTTTTAGGCGTTTTTCATAATGTCGGCTATGATCAGGCGGTGACGCTGGCGCAGGTGTTCTGGATGAAGGACCTGCAAGGACAGCCCGCGCGCTTTTTTGTCGGAGCGTCGCGTGTTCTATCACTTGCAAGCGACTTTTCTCACTTCGGTTCGGACATCGGGGCGCTGAGGAAACGACTGCGCAGCGCAGGGGCTGAAGTGTTCGACAGCTTTCCTCCCTATGGCGCATGGTTCCGCCGCAGGTTTGGCATTGGCAATGAGCAGGCGTTGGAATTATTTCACCAGACGGTGTCAATGAAGTCGGTCGGCAATCTCACCGATTTTGTACGCAGCCACATGCTGGAGCCCTTTGATGCGGCGCCTCGCATAAAAGCGCTGATTGCGCATTTCGACGATCTCAACCGGGCGCACGAAGCGGTTCTAAAGGCCAAACACCAGGTGGCATTGCTCACCCCCTTAGTGGCTGACTGCAACCGGCACGAGGAGATGGCTGTCCGCAGTGAGGAGCTACGAGCATGCCGGGAGGCGCTCAAAACCTACTTTGCCGGCTTGAAACTCGGATTGCTTGAGAAGCGCATTTCCTCGCTGAACGAAGAGTGGGAGCGGCAGAATGCACACGTGCAGCGATTAGAGGAGCGCAAGAACGCGCATATAAGTGAAGAACGCGAACTCAGGCGCAGCATCGCCGACAATGGCGGTGACCGTATAGAACGGATTGCCGGGGAGATTCAATATAAAGAAGATGAATTGGCCCGGCGCCGGCGCAAAGCAGAACGTTATGCCGAACTGGCGGCGGCACTGGACCTCGATGCCGCTGACAATGAGGAAGCTTTTCTGGCCCAGCGAAAGATATTTGCCGATTTGACGGAAAAAGCCGCTGAACGTGAAATACAGCTCCAAAACGAGCTAAACGCCGCGGGAGTGTTTTTTACGCAATGCCGCCAAGTGCATGAGGAACTCGCAGCAGAGATCAAGAGTCTGAAATCAAGACGCAGCAATATCCCCGGCGAACAGGTGGCGATGCGTACCGCTATTGCTGCCGCGCTCGATATTCCGGAGTCCGACATGCCGTTTGCAGGCGAACTGATCCAGGTTCGCGATGAAGAGCGGGAATGGGAGGGTGCGGCAGAGCGACTGCTGCGCAGCTTCGGCCTGTCTCTGCTGGTGCCTGATATGCATTATGCGCAGGTCGCAGGGTGGGTGGATAGTACCCATCTCAAGGGACGGTTGGTTTATTTCCGGGTGCGCCCGCCGGTCAAGTCCTCGGCCAGGGCTAATCTGCCCGGTCTGCACCCCGATTCCCTGGTGCGCAAACTCGCGATTAAGCCCGACTCTTTTTATTACGACTGGCTTGAGCGGGAAATTTCCCATCGCTTTGATGTTGCCTGTTGCGCAACACAAGAGCAGTTCCGCCGCGAGGTCCGCGCCATCACTCGTGCAGGCCAAATCAAGGCCCGGGGAGAGAGACATGAAAAGGATGACCGCCACCGGCTTGATGACCGCAGCCGTTTCATTCTCGGATGGACCAATACTGCCAAGATCGCAGCCCTTGAATCCAAAGCAAAGGAACTGGAAGCTCGATTGGGCGAATTGGGCAGCCTCATCAGCAGCTTTCAGGCCGAACAGAACACGCTCAAAGATCGGCTCACAGCACTATCGAGACTTGATGAATACGCTGATTTCCGTGAGCTCAACTGGCATCCCCTTGCCGCAGAGATAACAAGGCTGCAGGACGAAAAGAGCCAACTTGAATTGTCCTCTGATTTGCTTAAGGAGCTTACCGTGCGGCTGAAAGCTCTGGAGCTGGAACTGAAGGAAACCGAGAAGCGGCTTGAGGAGTACAAGGATAAACGCTCCAAGACGGAGCAGAAACAGACTGATGCCGGATCTATGCGCGAGCAGGCACAAGCGTTGCTCAACGATCCTGCAAATGCTCTCCATGCGGCCGAATTCGAATCGCTTGAGGCCATGCGGCCTGAGGCGCTTGGCGAACACCAACTGAGCGTAGAGTCCTGTGACAACCGGGAGCGCGAAATGCGCGACCGGCTGCAGGCCAAGATCGATGCAGAGAGCAGGAAGCTTGATCGGCTGCGCGACAAGATCATTGATACAATGCGTGCTTACTGCACGGCTTTCCCATTGGACACGCAGGAGGTAGATGTCAGTATTGACGCTGCCGGCGAATACCGCTCAATGCTGGACAAGCTGAATGCCGATGACCTGCCCCGCTTCGAGGTGCGCTTCAAAGAACTTCTTAATGAGAATACCATCCGCGAGGTGGCAAACTTTCAATCGCAGCTGAACCGTGAACGCGAAACTATTAAAGAGCGGATCATCCACATCAATGAATCGCTGACACAGATAGACTACAACCCCGGACGTTACATCGTGGTGGAGGCACAAACTACGCAGGATGCCGATATCCGGGATTTCCAGGGCGAGTTGAGGGCATGCACTGAAGGTGCCCTGACCGGCTCCGATGACGAGCAGTATTCGGAAGCCAAATTTCTGCAGGTAAAACGGATCATCGAGCGCTTCCGCGGACGTGAAGGGCAGGCCGAGGCGGATCGGCGATGGGCATCAAAAATTACTGATGTGCGCAACTGGTTCGCCTTTGCAGCCTCTGAGCGCTGGCGCGAAGACAATTCGGAGCATGAGCACTACTCAGATTCCGGCGGCAAATCGGGCGGGCAGAAGGAAAAGCTGGCATATACTATCCTGGCAGCAAGCTTGGCGTATCAATTCGGACTGGAATGGGGTGCTGTGCGTTCCAGGTCCTTTCGCTTTGTTGTTATCGACGAAGCTTTTGGCCGCGGCTCGGATGAGTCGGCACAGTATGGACTGAAACTCTTTCAACAGATGAATCTGCAACTCCTGGTCGTCACCCCTCTTCAGAAGATACACATCATCGAACCGTTCGTCGCGGGTGTGGGTTTCGTGCATAATGAGGAAGGCCGCTCCTCCGGGCTCCGCAATCTTACAATCGAAGAATACCACGCGGAAAAGGCGAAGGCATCGGCATGAGCTGGACGACAGCCGCAGATCTTCGCGCACAAGTGCAAAAGTTGTGGGAAAGGGGGCTGCTGCTAGCCTCATTGGTGAGCGGCGAGCCATTGTTCCCGCGGCGCCTGATGCTCAAGAAACCTACATCGGCTGAGATTACGGATCGGTTCGAGCCCGTGCGAATGTGGATTGCCGATCTGCGACAAGGGACGCATTACCGCCTGACGATGCGCGAGCTGAAGCACCACATAATAGGATGCAACATCATTCCCGATGAAATATGGATAGACACGCTTGATGATGCATTGTCCCTTATCGGCAAAGAGCTGGAGGCCGAGCGATTCAACAAACTCGTGGCGCTCACCCGTGAACGCCGGCCGGTACTACTGCCCTGGCTTGAGAGATGCCCGCTCAAGGCCCTCGGGTCGGCGGAAGACTGGCCGCTCCTCCTGGATGTAGTTGATTGGATGCAGTCCCACCCCAGACCAGGCATCTATCTCCGGCAGGTAGAGCTTCAGGGTATCCACACCAAGTTCATCGAAGCGCACCGCGCAGTGTTGATGGAGTTGCTGGATCTCGCTCTGCCGCCCGCCGCCGTCGATACTGAAGCAGCCGGGGTGAACAAGTTTTGCCGCCGCTACGGTTTTCTGGAAAAGCCGTTGCGAATCCGCTTTCGCATTCTTGATCCGGAACTTGCCCTGTTGCCGATGTGTACCGATCAAGATATCGCCGTCATTCAGGATGCGTTCATTCTGCTCAACTTGAAGGTCAGTCGGGTGTTCATCACTGAAAATGAGGTCAACTTTCTCGCCTTTCCGAAACTGCCCGGCAGCATGGTCATATTCGGGGCAGGGTACGGGTTCGAGATATTGGCTCAGGCCATGTGGCTTCATCGGTGCGATATTCACTACTGGGGAGATATAGATACGCACGGCTTTGCCATTCTTGATCAACTGCGGGCATATCTTCCCAATGCTGAGTCCTTCCTGATGGATCGCGAGACATTGATGGCACATGAGCTGCAATGGGTAAGCGAACCCCAGCCCCTACGCCGCGACCTTGCCCGGCTCAGCACAGAGGAGGGCGCGTTGTATGAGGATTTGCGCGATAACCGGATACACCCTGCTATCCGGCTTGAACAGGAGAGGATCGGATTCGGCTGGGTTAAGGCGGCGCTGGATCGGTTGTTAATCCGAAAGAAAGTATCTTTTCTCAAAGAATAGTACAGAACTCGGGTGAGTTCAGAAGCCCGGACAATCGGGAAGGTCTTAGATTGCCTCTTCTTTATCCCGGACTCTGTTAATATAGTATATGAACCTGAACAAGATATGTCCTGAATGCGAAACCGAGTATCTCCCGCATATCGAGAAATGCGCTGATTGCGGGGCTGTCCTCCTCTCCTACGAGGAACATCGTACGGCACTGGAGGAAAAGAAGCGGCTGAGGGAGAAGGTCATTGAAAACTCGGTCGTGGTCAGGGAGGGTGATCTGAAGTGGCTGGATGAACTCTGCAAAGTTCTCCTCGATGCCGATATTCCTTCCACGGTTGTTTCCGACCCCGCCTGTAATAAAGACTGCTGCACTGATAAATGCAGATTGATCGTGCCGGCAGAGGACCTTGAACGGGCACAGGAGCGCATTGAGGAATACTTTATGGAAATGCATCCTGAGGTCCGGGCTTCCAACGAACTGGCCAGCCGGGGAAAATGCCCGGCCTGTGGTTCCCCTGTGGGCGCCGGCGCTGATGAATGCCCCGATTGCGGCCTGACGCTCGTCATTATCGAGGAAGAGGACGAAGAATAAGGGTTCCTGTTTTTCTCATTGAAAATTGATGTTTGATTCTCCCTCGGCGTACACCTGAACCGAGATCCTGTCCTTTTGCACAGCCACATCGTGAAGTTCGACGGCATTAACACGTCCCTTGAGGAAAATGTGGTCTGCCAGTTTCACCTGCTCCATGGCTTTCCGGGCAATTCCCTGTATTTGCTGCATTCGCTGTGTCAGGTTCATGTTGATTTTTTCCCTGATGGTATTCCTGATGCTGCTATGCAAAAGCCAGTTGGCGGTCTTAAGCAGAAAGCTCTGCGTATGCATGTCGAACTCCACATCTTCCACAGAGAAGATATTGGTTTGCGGATTGAATGAGGGCTTGCAGGTCAGGTAGAAGATTCCGGTGTATGAGCCTTCGGCCTCCACTTCCACTGCCAGTTTATCACCGCTGCTGTGTATATCAAGTCTTTTCAGAATGATACTCTTACCATCGGACCCCAACTCTTTGTTGAGCAGCGTAGGAGCGGCGATGGCAAGAAGGTCCTTGTAGAAGATGTCCGTATTCAGGGCGATGCGGAAGCTCTTGTCGCTCGCGGCCGCCGGTTTCAGGTTGGGCAGGGGGACCGGGGCCGTGGCCGGCGGCTCGGGTCCGACTACCATTTCGGCAAAGGATGTGAGCCCCAGGCTCAATCTGACCTGATTATGGGCTGCATAAAGCGGGTAAAGCATGATCTCCCGGGGGGTTATCTTCAGCCAGGCGCTGTAATTCTTATCGAGCAGGACCGGTTTCCGGGAAGCGCTCCAGACTTTTTCCATTTCTGCTTTTAAAGAATACTTTTCGTTTATCTTTTTGCTGATCAGGTCGGACATGATCTTCTGGAGCGGCCGGGTAATTCCCTCTATGATGCTGCGCGGCTTAAAAGACAGCGGGCCGATGCCCGCTTCCTCGGCAAACAGGTCGCTCAGCCCCATATAGTAAATTTCTGCGTTCAGCTTCCAGTCGGGAGTGACTTTTGCATTCAGTCTGAACTTCAGTTTGGAGGAGATAGCCGGGGTTTTAAAGCCTCCGTACCGTAAGGAAATGGTGACCGGCACGGCAACATAAAGATAGTTATCGGCTGCCGTTACGGTAAGGGGCCCGTTTCTCAAAATGTCCGCGTCCAGGCCGCTGATTTTGGTGGACCCCTTGTAAAGCTGGTTCCCGATCATCTGGTTCAGCGCAGTAGTAAGTGCCTGACAGGAGGCCTCGAACGCGATATTCATGCTGGATGCCGTCCTTTTCAGTTCCGGGCGGGAGGCTTCAGCCTGGGGACGTTCGTCTGCCCGTGCCGGGCCGGCCCCGATACAGCAGCAAAATGCGGATACAAGGGCTGCCGCTGCCAGCAGATGGGAAAGCCTTTTTACCATATGCATGAACTACTCCTTGGCCTATTCATTTCTCTTTTGAACAACATTGATACTAAAAGAAAGTACACGGCAAAGGCAAGCCGGGCCGGGGGGGTATTTCAGGGTTTTACAAATTGCCCGATAACTAAGGAGAAGGCAAAGTCAAAAGAAGCGGCAAGGAGGGAAATATGTCAATCAATCCAATAAACACCCCGACAGCAACCCCGCAGGCCCCACCTCAAAGGGCGCATAGCGATAAAGATAAGGACGATGTTGTCAGGAATGGGGCGGTAGCGCCCCAGAGCGGCACGAATGACAAAGACAATGATGACACAGGAGTGAAAAAAGCAGTTGCAGTCCAGAAGCAGGAAAGCCGGCCCGGCGTCAAGCAGGCCATTGATACCTTCGCCTGATTATGCGGGGAGAGGAGTCCATTGCTCTCTCTCCCTTTTTCGAAAGGAAATCGTAAAAGCCGTTTCCCCTTATTGCTTTGTTTTGTTCAGATAAATATTGTAGTGTTCTTTTTTAAAGGCATTCTGGCAGGCCATTTCAAAACGCTTGTCACCATGCAGAACATCAATGCAGGACTCTTCAAATTCTGTGAGCACTTCTATACCGCAGATGGGGCATTGATACCTGTTTGCAGACCATATCTCCCAGGGTTTCTCGCAGCAGTGGACAATGAGTTTTACATCGGCTGCTTTGAAGACCATCTCTTTCCTGCATTTAAGACACATCGTATTCATAGTGTGACAGCATCTCCTTGATAAAGGCCTGCGCGCAGGCTTTCCGTGGAACCGTTATTACTTTTTTTCAGCAGGGAGCAACGCCAAACCGAAAAACCGGGGCTCTTTACCCCAAAGTGGAGCATATGATACATAAAAAACGGTAAGGGAAAAAGTGATTTGAATCACATGCCGCCGGAAGCATCACGGCCTGGAATGCAGCTGCTTTACAGGAACTCCGAGTCAAGGATCTCGTCCATTGCATAGGCGTCGAGCAGGGTATGCGCCTCTTTTTTCTCGGTGCGGTACCGGTCTGCGCGTGCCCGGAAAAAAGCGTAGGCATCGTTAAAAAGCATAAAGTCGCAGGGGGGAACGGTAGTCTTCAGCACATCCCCGATAAGGAGCTTGCGTATCTGGAACGAAGGAGTAACATTGTATCGTGCCCTGTGGATGAGTTCGCTTACTGTGGTAAAGGCTTCCGTTTTCTTGATGACGCCGAAACGGTTGATGGCGTACATGACCTCGCGGGGCCTGAAGATGCTGTGCGGATCATAGGTATTGCCGCGCCTGACCTCGCAGATGACGGCGACAAAGCGCTGCTGGTCTTCAGGTGAAATGAGGGCCGGGTCCCAATTCTCAGCCTGTCCTCCCGCCTCTTCAAACACATAGGGCGGACGAAGCGCAAGCAAATCGATTTCAGTAGAGCGGCTATTGTTATCTTGACGGTGGACAACGAAATTCTGGATAAGGAAGAAGCCATTTATCCTTAAATACCAGGCTGATATGATTTCAGCGCGATTCATAAGCGATGTATTATAACAGATATGGGTGCAGCAAGATTACATATATCCCCGGGAGAAGAACAGGGCAAACTCATGCGCTCAGCGACACCCGATTTAGAACGCCCAAGAATAAGAAAATCTCCCCTGGCCCCTACTCAACCCCACATACCAACTTTGCGGGGACCCCGTCTTTACCAAGGAGGGGAATATTCCTTCCGTTGGTAAAGGGAGGTGAGGAGGGATTTCAAGAAACAATACCTCATTTTGTCGGCGGCTCTAAGTTAATGGGTTATAAAGGAAATAATGTTAAGCCTTTCTGCCGGTGTTTTTTTCGTGAGTTGGGAGTAAAATAAGAACAACGTATGATCGAGTATTTCAAACCCTGGCTTTTATTCTGGCTTGCAGCTATAGTTGCGCACGGCTATATGGATTATAGCTTTTACCGCAAATGGCAAGGCTGGGCGCAGGGGATACGGCAGCCCTTTCCGCACAAGGGCAAACAGCGGCGGATTGTAAAAATATGGCTGGCTGAAGTTCTTCTCCAGCGACAACTCTTCGGACTCTCCCTCTTTCGCTGGCTTGTTCATCTTCTCATCTTCTGGGGCTTTGCCGGGCTCGCCTTGCTTTCCCTTACTACTTTTTTCCTGAGGCCGCTGGATTTCCTGGGCATAGGCTGGGCGCACTATTTCTTCTCCGGCAAAGGATACCTCTTCACCAAGGTTTGGGGAGATAGTTTTGGCCTGGCGCTTCTTCTCGGCCTGGTGCTTGCAGGCATCAGGCGTTTTATCCTGAAACCGGCCCAGCAGGGCAACAAGCAGATGGATATTTATCTGGTGGCCTTTCTCTTCTGGCTGACCCTGTCGGGTTTCTTCCTTGAAGGATTGCGCCTTTCCCTGTCACCTGGCGGGATGGACAGCTATTCTTTTATCGGCAGGTTATTCATGCCTGCAGGCATATTCACCGTTGAACAGTTGAAGTTCATGCTTGTTGCTACATGGAGCATCCATGCCTTCAGCGCACTGGCGCTGCTTGTATATCTGCCGCACAGTAAAATGATGCATAGTATACTGGCCCCTGTTGTAATTGCACTCAATGCAAGCGAGGAGTCTGAAAGGGAGGATTTATATTGGCCCGACATCGGAAAATACAAGGCGAAGAAATCGCGCGAAACCTGAACCGGAGACAGCTGATCGAACTGGAGGCCTGTGCCCGGTGCGGGGAGTGCACGAACTGGTGCCCGGTGTATGCGCAGGACAAGCGGGAGTGTATTTCAGCACGCGGCAAGCTTGCCATGCTGCGCAGCATGCTTGACGGGTCCCTGACTGCAGAGGAGCGTACGGAGTTCCTTCAGGGCCTTTATCAGTGCTCTGCCTGCGGGCAGTGCCATATTGTATGCCCTGTGCGCATAAATACTCCCGAGTTATGGGAGCAGGCCCGCTATGCGCTTGTCAGCGCCGGCATCCCGCAACCCGAAGGTCAGGTAAAGCAGCTCACGACAATAAAGGGTTTTAACAACTCCTACGGCAAACCGCAGGAAGAGCGGGGCCTCTGGGCAAAAAATGCCTGGGATGCCGGGTTCCTGAAGTCGCTTGTTCCGCTGTGGAGCGAGCGCCCCTCTTCTGTGCTCTATTTTGCCGGCTGCACCGCAAGTTTCGATCCTGCAATGCAGTTTGTGGCAGTGCAGACCGCGCGGCTGCTGCAGGAGGCCGGAGTGGAATTTTCCATCCTTGGCAGTGATGAGCCGTGCTGCATCGGCAAGTTGAGACGCATGGGAGATCCTGCTTTCACTGAAGAGGCGCAGAATCGCGCCAGGCAGTTTGATAATTCGGGAGTCAGGACTATTATTGTTTCCTGCGCTGGGTGCTACAAGGGACTGCACTCAGATTACCATTCCCTGTGGCCCGGGGCGCAGAAGGTGCTTCATGTGACTCAGCTTTACGAGCAACTGCTGCATGATGGCCTCCTTCGCGTGCAACAGGAGGTCCCCCTGGTTGTTACATATCACGATCCGTGCCATTTGGGACGGCACAATCGTATTTATGATCCCCCCCGTAACGTTCTGCAGGCTGTCCCGGCGCTGAAGCTGGTCGAGATGGCACGCCACCGCGCTTTTTCTGCGTGCTGCGGAATGGGCGGCGGTTTGAAGGCTGCGAACCCTGAGCTTCAGCACAAAGTATCTGCTTCCAGGATCCGGGAAGCTGAAGCTACAGGAGCGCAGGCTGTTGTCACACCCTGTCAGACCTGCTATCTCGGTCTTCTCCACGGGGTGGAAGAAACCTCCTCTTCGTTAAAAGTCTATCATCTGAACGAAATGCTCATCCGCTCGGTCTGCCCTGAGGTCTCCCGGGAGGCCATAGATGCCGCATTCTCAGGGGATCAAGTAAAACTAAAGTAGCTGAGCTCCTAGGGTATCAGTTTATCCTTGGCCAGTTTCTTTGTAATAGCACTGGCAAATGACCCTGCCTCGCTGTCGATACTCTCTCTGGTAGTTGTGTCCGACAATGCTGACCAGACGAGCTTCCCTGCCCGGGTATCGTAGAGGTTGGTTTCTATGCTGAATACCTGGTACGGTGACGCATATCCCGGCGATGCGGCATAGGGTTGACCCGGAGGGTAATCATCTTCAAAACCTCGGATGGTCCCCTGCGAAGCATACGCGGGTCCCATCGGAGGGGCAGGTGGGGAATAGTAGGGGAAGGCATAGGGTGCATAGTAGGGATATGAGTATGCGAGCGGTTCAACGGTCTTTTGCCCGACTGTCCTTGCAACAAGCACGGCATCGATGTTCTGCGCCTTTGCTTTTGCAATAAGGGCCTGTATGTCCGGCTTTTCTGAAGGTAAAACCGCATAGCTCGGCACTGCCTCAATGCCGCGGCTTTTGAATTGCTTGGCAAGTTCGTCCTCAAACAATTTCCTGCCCTGGGGAGTGGCGGGGCCCCCTACTACAAGGACCTTCCTGATATTTCTCCCGGTATAGGCGCTGTCTTTCCAGTCTGAAACCACTTTCGTCGCAGCGCAGGAAACAAGCATCAATAAGGCAATAAGCATCATACTGCAGAGCGCCCCTGTTTTCTTTTGCATTGCTTCACCTCCCTGGAGTGGCTCAATGGTTCGCATTTCCTGATTTGTCCCGGATCTCTTGCGGCATGTGAACAGCGAGAGGCGACTTCTACAAAAAGCAATCCGCTCTCCTGTGCGGCTTGCGAGCCGGCGGCCCGGGGAACAACAGGCCCTGTCTCAATAAAATTATAGCACCTGGAACATGAAATGCTCATACAGGACCGTAATAATCCGCCGGCACACAAGCATGTCCCTGCCGGCCCGTTTTTTTGCCTGAGAATGCGATTCAAATTACAGAAAAAGGGAATGTTCCGCCTGTATGCTACTATCCTGGGTCGTAGCACAGGATACAGGGGGCGGACATATGAGGACATTCCCGGAAGGTTTTCCAAAAGAAAATTATCTCGTTAAAAAACATATAAGCTTTTCCTGTGCAACATCCAAAATACACTTTTATATGCTCGGCGTTCCCCTTTCCGTATTTATCACCTCCCAACTCTTTATATGTCTCTCTCTCCCGCTCTCCGAAGGCGCCGGGTTTTCCGCAGTGGTGGAGTTCATCCGCAGGAACACCTGGGGGCTTGCCGCAGAAATCGATTGCCGCAAAGCGCTCCGCCTGACCTCGGCATGGGCGATGTTGAATGTCGGGCTGTATACCTTCCTGAGCATAATCAGCGCCTTTGTAATGCTCAATATGGAAAAACTCAAGGGGAACACTTCATGGCTCGACAGTAAGCTGCTCACTGCCTGGAGGTCTGTCAGGGAAGGGCCTGCGTACTCATGCAGCTGGATAAAGGATTTGTATTTCCAGAAATATTTCATCAGCAGGAGCAGTAAGAGCAGTGTGCTCGGGAAATTGTTCCCGGATATTGTCACGGAACTGAAAACCGTGCTGCTGGCTTCTTTAATGTATAAGCTCATAAAGACATACATCGACCGGCACACCGGAGGGGTATCAAGCACCCTGACGCTGAAGATCAGGTTCCTGAAAATTGTTTCCATGGTCTTGTGGGGAATATATCCGCATGTGAGGGCCTTGGAGTACAACATTGACAATTTTGTAGAGGCTATCGGGCATGAAGTGGTCGGGGTAGTCAATTATCATGAAAAAAACAAATGGAATTTCCTGGGCCTTTTGCTCAGGGACCGCGCTAATCCTCCTGAATAACGGCCTCTGACTCAGTACGGGCGATTTTCGCTTTTTTGTGATCCATGTTACGGACTTTGCCGCTGCCGCCTTGATAGACTATGGACCTAACCCTCCTATGTTAGTATTGTGGCAGTCAGGGCCTGTCAGATGGTTCCGGCTGCCACAGTCCTAACAGTATTTCCTGCTTTGCTAAGTCTATAAAACCAGCCATGCTGTACGACGGTACATACCGCAATCCCCAATGGCTTGGCTGAGCACCCCGGCCTCCGGTATACTTTCACCTGAGTTCTTCAATGCTGAGGAGGTGGTGATAGTGAAGGAAAAGGAAGTTACGGTGCTGGTAAAACTGACATTCAGCATTAACGTGCCGGAAGCAGTAAACACGCCTGACAAAATCATGGCTGAACACCTGGTGAGCAAGCTCTCTCTGGAGGCACAGTGGGCAAAGTTGAAGAGCAGGGAAATCCTGTAAAAAAGACTTTTGTGCCGTTTCCTTATAAAATTAAGACAGGAGGCCAGGTTGCGCACACAGGCTGGTTCCGTAAGCCCCGGCAGCAGGGAGGTGTCTATGACATTCAAGATTTCCTTTCATTTTGTCATCAAACCGGAATGGGAACATGCCATCAGGGAGGGCCGCAAGACCATTGATGTGCGGGTCAATGCGGAAAAATATGCAGAGGTAAAAAAAGGCGATAATATTTATTACAGTTCAACCGAAGTGAGGGTCAGGAGCATCAGGGCCTATCCGGGTCTTGAGGACCTCCTGCATCACGAGGACTACCGGAAAGTGGTCCCCGGAGCGAAAACAGCTGATGAGGCCCTGCATGCCTTGCGGGGAGTGGGTTTCCGCGGCGATTCGCCTCATGGAGTTCTGGCCCTTGAGATTGAGTTCATAAAGTAAGGCGGTGGAGCCTTCGGGGCCGGGGCGTGTATAATAAAGGTCTATGAAAACCATACTTCTCCTGACCGTATCGAACGTATTCATGACCTTTGCATGGTATGGCCACCTGAAATACAAAAGTTCGCCGTTATGGATAGCCATCCTGGCGAGCTGGTCGATTGCCTTTGTCGAGTACTGTTTCCAGGTCCCGGCAAACAGGATCGGGTCCGCCCAATTCTCCGCAACCCAACTGAAAACGATCCAGGAAGTCATCACCCTGGTGATCTTCTGTATCTTTTCCGTCTTTTATCTCAGGGAGGAGCTGAGGTGGAACCATGTTGTCGGGTTTATGATGATTATCGGCGCTGTCTTTTTCATATTATAAGGCAAAAAGCGCTCTTGTGATGCCCACCTGAAATGCCGCGCGGCCTGCTGCGAATGCTTAGTGATAATCGTGGGTCCCGAGCACGACCTGAAGGCCTGTTGCGTTCTCGATCATTTTCGCCAGGTCCTCCGGCTTTGTGTAGGGGCATCCCGGCTTTGACTTTGCCATGCAGGAACTGAAATAGACGGCATCGGGCTTTATCTGGGACAGCTTCATGGCCATGCCGAGATTGGGGACTACCGTGCGCCCGGGGCATTCACAGGTGAAAAAGGCAACGACCTGGGAAGGCTCGTTGAACGTGCCCTCTCCCAGCGCTGCCGCTTTCAGGCATCTCCACTCACCCGGGCACCCATAGCCGCTGTTTATGTACGCCCCGCACCCGATAACTGCAACCTGTTTCATTTTTCAAATCCTCCTTTGATTTCCTGAATAGGGTATAAAGACCAGCCCGCATTAAGCTGCAGCCTTAATTATACAAATTACTTGACAGCAAGGGAAAGGGTGCTACACTTAAAAGATATACACCTGCAAGAATCTCCGCTGAAAGACTCACTCCGGACCAATTTCCTCCGGACAGTCCGCTGTCCCGGAGAACACAATCAACCCACATATGAACATCCCGTGCCTGCAAGTGCCCCAAGCATGCAGGCAGCGGGACCTTTTGCAAAGGAGAAATCAAGATGAGCCTGGGACAATCAAAGCTCGTATATGTTATCGGACATAAAAATCCCGATACGGATTCCATATGCTCTGCCATAGGGTATGCGCATTTTAAAAACCTGACGGACAAGAGATTCCACTTCGCCCCGGTCAGGGCCGGGAAGCTAAATGAGGAGACCCGTTTCGTGCTCGGGAAGTTCGGCGTTCCCGCGCCCACGGAAATGGAAAGCCTTGCTGCTACCGTAGGGGATATGGCGTTGAGAAGGCCTATCTCCATTCACATGCAGGGCACCGTACATGAGCTTGCGCTGCTTATGCGGAAAAAGGAAATCCTCTCTGTCCCTGTACTGGATGACAGCAGAAGGCTTGCCGGAATCGTGGGGCTGAAAGACATTGCACGGCATTACATCCAAGGGGTCGGGTACTCCGATCTGATAAACACGCCCATGAATGTTGATCTGCTCATAAAGACCCTTGATGGGCGGGTAATAAGCAACAGCCGGAGGATTGACCGCCTGGCAGGCAGGGTATTCATTGCCGCAATGCAGAAAGGGAGCCTACTGAACAGGACCCGCCCCGGGGATATTGTGATTACCGGCGATCAGTACGACATTCAGCTGGAGCTCATACAGAGCGGGTGCGCTGCTCTGATCATGATCGCCGGGATGCCCGCCGGCAGCGACATCATCGCGGCGGCGGAGGAGTGCGGGACCTTGCTCCTGTCTTCACCTCATGACGCCTATGCAACGTTTCAACTCATGACCATGTCGGTCCCGGTCACCTCCATTATGAGCACGAAAAGCCCCACAGCGGACCTCCAGACCCCCATCTCGCATTTGAGAAAGCGCTTGCTCGAGTCGGAACACCGCTCGGTAGTTGCCCTGGACAGCGATGACCGGCCTATCGGCTTTATTACCATGACGGACCTTATCAATCCGGTGCGGAAAAAGGCGATACTTGTGGACCACAATGAAATCTCGCAGGCTGTCGACGATATCGGTGACGCCGAGATCCTCGAGATCATAGACCATCACCGGGTGGGAGATATCTCCACCGTGGCCCCTATCTATGTATACAATGACCCTGTAGGAAGCACCTGTACCGTTGTGGCAGGAACAATGTTCCTTTACCAGATACGCATCCCTGCAGAAATCGCGGGGCTGCTCCTGTCGGGCATCCTCTCCGATACGCTCATGCTGACCCTTTCCACCACAACGGACCGTGACCGCCGGACAGCTGAGCGCCTTGCGGACCTTGCAGGGGTCCCGATCGTCGAATACGGCAGGGAGCTCCTGCATGCAAGCATCAATATCCAGGGCAAGACGGCAGAAGAGCTCATTGCTGCGGATTTCAGGGAATTCAACCTCAACGGCAAGAAGCTCGGAGTCAGCCAGATGATGGTGCTGGACTGCGATGAAATCGACTCTATGGAGGAAGACCTGCTCATTGAGCTGGAGCGCATGCGGTCGTCACACGATTACGATCTCACGGTGCTGCTTGTGACAAATCCCCTGAGTTCAAAGCAGGAGCGGGTATTCCTGAAAGGCGAGACCTGGCTGATTGAGAAGGCCTTCAATGTGAAAGTCGAAGGGGACACCTGTGTCCTGCCGGGTATTATTTCCAGGAAGAAGAATTTTATCCCTGCGATCGGCGAGGTGCTCAGAAAAAGCGGCTCCTGATGGCCCCCCGCTCCCCGGGATCAGCGCCTGCCCAAGCAGGCGCAAGTTCCCGGTTCGTTGACAACAGCAGGCTTGTATGCTATATCTCTAGTAAGCACCCCTTCATTTATAAACCCCCAAAGCACTATAAGGACACACCATGAAAATTGCACAGGTCTCACCACTTTACGAGTCAGTTCCGCCCTTTGGCTATGGCGGGACTGAGCGTGTAGTCTCGTACCTCACTGAGGAACTGGTAAGCCTCGGGCATCAGGTGACGCTCTTTGCAAGCGGTGATTCCTCGACAAAATCCAGGCTGGTGCCGATATGCCCTGAATCCCTGCGCCTCGCAAAAAACTGCATGGACCCGATCAGCTACCACATACTGATGATCGAGCTGGTTACTAAAAGCGCTGAAGATTTTGATATCATCCATTTTCATACCGATTACCTGCACTTCCCCGTTTCACGGAGGATCGTAAAACCCAGCCTCACAACACTCCACGGTAGGCTCGACCTGCCCGAGCTCGCCCCGCTCTACCGCGAGTTCAGAGATGTGCCGCTGGTCTCAATCTCCAATGCACAGAGGGAGCCGCTGCCATGGGCAAACTGGCAGGCAACGGTTTACCACGGGCTGCCTCACAATATGTACCACCTCAGCGAGAGTCCCGGCGACTATCTGGTATTCATCGGCCGCGTTTCCCCGGAAAAGCGGGTGATCGATGCAATCGAGATAGCAAAACAGTCAGGCATTCCCCTGAAGATAGCAGCAAAGGTCGACAAGACTGAAGAAGCCTATTTCACGGAAGTGATACGTCCTCTTTTAAAACATCCCCTTATTGAATTCATCGGAGAGGTCGGGGGCGAGGAAAAATACAAATTGCTCTGCGGAGCGTATGCCTTCATCTTTCCCATCGACTGGCCTGAGCCCTTCGGCCTTGCAATGATCGAGGCAATGGCCTGCGGCACACCCGTTATAGCGCGCCGCAGGGGAAGCGTGCCTGAGGTTGTTACCGATGGGATGACAGGTTTCATTTTTGAAGACCTGCCCCAGGCTGTCAAGGCTGTGGAGGCAACCAGGACCCTGAGCAGGCTGAAAATACGCAATGAATTCAAAAAACGGTTTTCTGCAAGGAATATGGCATTGAACTACCTGTCCGTTTATGAAGGCCTTTTAAAAAAAACCCAGTTCCCTGAGTCACGCCTCATAGCATGACCATGGAAAGCATTATCCGGCTTGAAGATAAATACTACATTCTTGCCGCATCAGCCAATATCGATCTAAGGACCCAGACCATCAAGCACGATGAAACCTTCGGGGTCTTTGATCGCCTTGGCGATATCCTCCGGCTCGGCATGGGAGAGCAGGGCATTTACCACAGGGGCACCCGCCACCTCAGCAACTGGGAACTCCTGGTGGAGGGACAAAGGCCCCTCTTTTTAAGCTCCGGGATAAGGGAAGACAATAATGTGCTGTCAGCGGACCTCGCCAATCCGGACGTCCTCAAGGACAAGGTCCTCCTAGCAAGGGAATCGGTCCATTTCCACCGTTCCAAATTCCTCTGGGAGGGGCAGTGCTATGAAAGCATTTACCTCATCAACTTCGGCCTTGAACCTGTTTCCATCAGCCTCTCGGTGGTCTTTGACGCGGATTTCGAGGATGTATTCGAGGTGAGGGGAATCAAGAGGATGCAAAGGGGGAAATTCCATCCCGCACAGGTAGGCGCCCAGGATATCACCCTGAGCTATACGGGTCTTGATAACGTCAGGCGAATGACCAAATTGTCTTTCTCGGTCCAGCCGGTCTTGCTGCAGGAAAGGCGGGCGACTTTTGAGATCAACCTTCCCCCGAAAGTCCGGGAAGTGCTCCGCATCACTATGCAGTTTGATCATGAAAAGGAAGAAAACTGGGAAAGGGCCTTTATCCTGGCAAACGAGACCTGCAGGGAACGGAAGGCACGGGCCTGCCATGCCTGTACTTCCAACGAACAGTTCAACTCATGGTTCAACACCTCCCTGACCGACATCCATATGATGCTCACTCATACGCATTACGGCGTTTATCCCTATGCAGGGGTGCCGTGGTTCAACGCGGCCTTCGGCAGGGATGGAATCATTACAGCGCTGGAATGCCTCTGGTTCGAGCCCGACATCGCTAAAGACGTTCTCCTCTACCTCGCCGCCAACCAGGCGGATTCGGTTGACCCCGAACGTGATGCCGAGCCGGGCAAGATTATTCATGAAGTGCGGTTCGGCGAAATGGCGGCGCTGGGAGAAATACCTTTCGGCAAATACTACGGCAGTGTCGACTCCACCCCCCTCTTCGTGTATCTTGCGGGGGCCTATTACAAAAGAACAGGGAACCTTGAGCTTATCAGGAAAATCTGGCCGCACCTGAAGCTCGCGCTTTCCTGGATCGATAAATACGGCGACCTGGACGGCGACGGATTTATAGAATACTCGCGCCGCACCGGCAGGGGCTTGAGAAACCAGGGATGGAAGGATTCCAGCGATTCCATATTCCATGAAGACGGGAGGCTGGCAGAAGGGCCCATTGCCCTGTGCGAAGTCCAGGGTTATGTATACGCGGCAAAAACTGAAGCAGCCGTTCTCGCATCCCTGCTCGGAGAGGAAGAATTCTCCTATGAATTGCGGAGAGAGGCTGAGGCGCTCAGGGAAAACTTTGAAAAACACTACTGGCTCGACGATCTCAATATATATGCCGTAGCGCTGGATGGAGAGAAGCGGCCATGCAGGGTCAGGACATCAAACGCAGGGCAGTGTATCTTCACCGGGATAGCATCCACGGAGCGTGTTTACAAGATGGCGGAAGCGCTGATGTCCCCAGATTTTTTTTCAGGCTGGGGCATACGCACAGTGGCTTCCACAGAGGCCCGGTATAATCCCATGTCCTATCACAACGGCTCTATCTGGCCCCATGATAATGCCCTCATTGCATTGGGCTTTGCCCGATACGAATTGAAGGACCCCCTTCTCCGGATATTCAAAGGCATGTTCGATGCAACGAAGTATTTTGACCAGAACCGGCTTCCGGAACTGTTCTGCGGTTTTCACCGCCGCCTCGATGACAGCCCCACACGCTACCCCGTGGCCTGCTCGCCGCAGGCATGGGCTTCCGGTGCGGTATTCATGCTGCTCGGCGCCTGTCTCGGCCTCCATCTTGAACAGCCGAAACGTATAGTCCTGATGCATACGACGCTGCCCGAGTTTCTTCAGGAAGTGTCCCTGGCAGGGTTAAAGGTGCATGACGCCGAAGTGGACCTGATACTCAGAAGGTACAGGCGCAATGTGGGCGTTGAGATAGTCAGAAAAGCCGGGGACATGGAAGTGCTGGTAATAAAGTAGCGGCTTGTGCTGCTTGTTCAGTTCACGCGGCAGCCTTATGCTTTGAAATAGTCGAAAATCTGCCCGAAGTCGTATCCCGCGATGACTTTAGATTTATACAACTCGTAAAGGCCGTTGCGCCCTTCCTCAAGAGGACGGGATTTTATGCCGTGCTTTATCGAAAGAGATGCCTCAATAAAGGCGGCAAGGTGGTCGCACGCCTTGATCAGCTCGCCGTCGACAGGCGAATACCTATTATCGTTATATTTCTCGTTTATCTCACTGCTGGAGATGCCTTTGACAAGGACCCCGTCTTTTATTATCTTTGACTTGAACTCATCCTCGATGAAATAGCGGATCTCGTCCCGCCAGGACGAGGGCAGCAGCGGGAGTAATTTCTCGTCGACCTGTATTTTCTCGTATTCCTTTATGATCTCATCCAGTCCCTCGATGGAACTCTTTACGGGAGAGACGATGTCCCGTGTCAGGACTTCCGGCAGATCATGGAAGAGCGCCGCAATGTAATTGTTGCAAATCCTTTTGCTGCACGCCCCGATCTCGACGGAATAAAAATATGAGAACATGGCCACGATGAGCATATGCCCGAGCACGGAGGTTTTGGGTATACGCGGTGATTGCGCCCACCTTTGCTGAAATCTCAACTGGCCGCACAGGTCGATAAACCCGTGGGATTTTTTGCCTAACGAGATTTTCTGGACCCCGATAAGGTCATAGTGGTCTTCTATCTGGTTTTCGATTTCCTCTTTTGTCTTCTCTATCCCGTAAATAAAAGGGCTGACATTGTAAATAATTTTGAATTCCCAGTTCGTTGCCAGGTAGTGAGCGGCCTTCAGTATCCTCTTTTCAAACTTCGCATAGTCGGTATCGAACAAATAGCTCTCAAACTTCTTTTTGAAATCTCCCTTTATGCCTTGTACGTCCTTGTCCAGCTGCTTGAGTACCCATTCATTCAGCTCTCTCCCCTTTGATGCCATCAGCCTGTGGAAGACAGGGGGCTTTATGTCGGTCAGGATGACCCTGTGCAGGAACTCGAAGATGCCGCCTTCTATAAGCTTCAGCCAGTCAATGGTTGCGTCTTTATCAGTCTCCTCGAATTTTGCGAGGACATAGGCAATGACCATTTTATGAGCCTGTTTATCCAGTTCGGTCAATTCAACGGGGCGCACATGGTCATTCCACCGCAAAATGCTGGCGGCCTCGTAGAGCCTTTCTATTAAACCCTTTCTTACCATTGTTCAGGTCCTCATAAAAAGAGAGTATGATGAATATTATATATTACGGGGCAGGAAAAAGTTTGCCTGTTTTCGCTGCAACCAGTGGATACGGAACAACGGTCATTACTTTATTGGGCGCTGACCCTACCAGATGCTGATTATATATGCCATTTCTTTTGCGGCATTTATCGTACCGGCATGGAATAAAACGACACGAGGGGACTGTCCCCGGCGATATCATGACATCACCTGTCAGAACAGTAACAACTGTAATACCTTGCTATCCTCCGCAAGCCCCTTGATTGACATATGGATGAACTTACTCATAACTCCTCTGAGTATCCATCGGCTGATTTGTCCATAATTTTGCCTTACTCTTTCGCCTTAATATCTCGCAAGTTTCTTTCTGTCCGAGATACTTATAACGCTGATTGTTAATGTTCCTGCCAGGCACGCTATTGTCTCTCCGCGCATTTACCTCAGAGATTCTTCGGCATCTCAACCAATATAGACTTGTCAGTCTCCGACGTATCGACCCGCTTATTGTAGGTTTCAATTAGCCGCCTGAAACCATGTTTTAGCTTATCCCGTGCAAAATACGACAACTCCTCAATATTTTGTCCTACAAAAGACTCTATTGATTCAACTGCGATACGCCCCGGAACTATAAGTTCGGCATTTTGCCTCGCTCCTGTTAGCGCCCTTTCCGGCACAAGGAGAAAAACCCTATATCCATTTTCAAGATTCTCTCTGCATTTTTCATAGACTCCGAATTGAGCGAGTATCTTTTTCAGTGCCTGCCCGCCGGCGCCGCTGATTTGCGTTCCCCCTTTTGCCGTGTGTGCTTCAATCTCCAACCTATAATCTTTTTTTAGTCGCTCTAAAACCGCAAGTGCCGCCGACATGGTTCCTTTTGCAGGACCACCGCTTGACTTATGAACCGGCAGATGGCTGTACCAAGCCTCAAACAACTCAAGCGCTTTTTTCACTATGCCTCCGCGCATTTTTGCCGCCGACGTAAGGCGTCAGGGGTCTCCCTTTCATCAACTCGTTTATTACCGGATTCAGGTAGTACTCTGCAATCCACTCGATTACAGGCACACAGACTGCATCACCAAAGCCAAACAACGCTTGATTGGGCGGCGCCTTAATAATAAAGTCATCGGCACCCATTAACCGAGCGCACTCTCTTGGATTGAGCAGCCGGACAAAATACTTCCCCTTTCCCGCCTTAAAAAGTATCTGTCTTCCGCTCCCGCCACGAGGTGTCCTGAGGCATCCCGCAACCCCATCTGTCCTCAACTCGGCCATAGATTTGTCATGGCGAATGCGCCTGAAGACGGTCCCATATGAATATCGCTTTCCACGGATCATCCGTTCGGCCATCTCTCGATGACGGGGGCTCATTTGATTCAAAAGGTATTCAGCCCGTCCAACGCTCCACCATTCGGGTGATGTTTCATCCGGATCATCTAGGATGTCAGGAAGTGAAAGCTTCCTCGTCGGCGGCACGGGTAACGTTCTGATATTCCAGTTTATTCCAGAGTTTTGGAGGATAAAATCGGCCAGGGCCGGAGGCCTAACCGGGCTTTCATAAAAACTTAGTTGTTCTCTAATTTCGCTTGAGGGAATGCAGGATTCGAGGATGCCGATAACAAAAAGCCGCTGCCTGCTTTGAGGCACGAACATAGCGGCATCCAAAATAAACGCGTCTGCAGTATAACCGAGTTCATTCAGTGCAATTAATGCTTGCCTGAAATCATTGCCTTTATGTGAGGAAAGAAACCCTGTAACATTTTCGAGGAGCACTATTGGAGGCCTTCTTTTCTTCATATTGTCAAGAGCTGCGATAAATCCCCAAAAGGCTGAGGACTCCTTCCCATGAATACCTTTTCTCGCCCCAGCAAGTGAAAGGTCATTACAGGGGAATGAAGCAGTTGCAAGCGTAACGGAAGGGATAAGTTCAGCCTTCAGGTGATGTATGTCTCCGCATATAAGGTGATTGTCGATATCTGGGAAATGATGCCTGTATATCTCGCATTTTTTCGCGTCTATATCGTTCGCAAATAGGATTCTCCATCCTCTCCGTTCCAATCCTGCGCGCATAAGGCCGATACCGGCAAAAAATTCCGCAAAGGTCCTGTTAGGGATGATAGAGCAAACATCCGATTGCAGTTTCTTACTTGAGGCATCACGGGTAATCCTGACGCAGGACTCTAAATCCTTCCCAATCTGACTCTCCCAAAAGCGGATTACCTTCCAACCATCGTCAAGGAGCTTTTTCGTATTACCAAAGTCCCTGTTTACATTACGCCTGATTTTGTCCACCCAATAATCCTTCTGAGGAGTTCTATCAAACTGCTCCTCCAATGAAGCAAACTTTCTTCTCCTCCATTGCCCCCCGTGCCAAAAATCTCCATCGATAAAGATAGCGATACGGTCTTCAGGTAATACGATATCAGGCTTTCCCGGCAGATCATCTCTCCCGTTATTCCTGATGCGCAAACCCTCGGCCGCAAGCGCTTCGCGTAGGGCGACTTCAGGTGACGTGCCGGTGGAGTGCACTTTCCTCATGATTGAGGAGATATCCCGTTTTCCGTTCTTTGGATCAGTTTTTGACATGGCCTGATGTAATAGATTTTACAGGATTATCTGTTCTTAAGGAAAGAAGGAATTATCTTCAAGCTGCCACATTCAGATCCTTGTAGGCATTGGAATCCGTGAGACATCCTCTCAGCGTCATTCTTTGCCCTTTGCTTCAAGTTGTTTTATGTGGGCAGCCTATGCAATTTCATCGAATAAATGGCGGTTTTGCTCAAATTGCTTATCTTTTGTCCCGACGGCATTCTCTCATTAATCGAAAGGGCGTCCGAACTTCCCTGCTGAGACAAGCCGGGAAACATTGGCGTCACAGGGTGTTTGCCGAAAGCCAAAGTGTCGGCAGGTTCTCAATCAACAGCAATATACTCTGCGCAAGAGGTGGATTCGGGGATAGGCAAATTATCCTCTAATAGTCCCCGCACATGCATCTCAATAGCCTCATGCATATTTCTCTCTGCCTCCTCGCGGGTAGCGCCGGTAGCTATACAGCCCGGCAAATCGGGCGAATATGCTGAATAGTTTCCATTTGCCTTCTCAATTACAACAAGAAACCGATGCATTTATGAATATAGCCGACCCGATTCAAATTGTCAAATCAATGTCCGTTCTTTAATAGCTTGGTAATAAAGAAGAAATTCAATCCGGCAATTTGCAACGTATTTGCTGCCGAACTTGCTTTTCGGGCTGCCTTAATTTCATAATTTCATTGAGCGCCGCAATCCTGGTATCCTTATTTATCGTGGAGTGCATTATCTATTAAGAGAGTTTTGCGATTATGAAAAGCAGGAAATCTCATAAAACAAACAACAAGCCTGACATCAGCGGGCTGTCCATACTCATACTCGAAGGCAGCCTGCGGCCTTTGGGTAGAATAGGGAAAGACCTGGAAGCATTTGGCG
>JAJZPZ010000197.1 GCA_021847795.1 Nitrospirota bacterium | reverse complement strand
GAACTTTGTCCTCCTGCCTTTCCTTTGTTTGTACTATTTCTTCCCTCACCACCGCCTCCATAACTAAGTTATACCACGTCTCCGTTATAGGAGGGGGAACCAGATATGATATGCCCTCTTTTCCAATAGAGGTATCAGATACGATGTTCCCTCTTTCACAAAGGGGAGCAAATATGATATTCCCCCTTAATAAAGGGGGATGAAGGGGGTTGTTTCTTTTCCTTCGCCGCTCACTATAGTTTTAAATACATTTTACATTAAGGAGGAAGCATGGGTGAAATTCTGGATATCTACGCAACGGAGGTCATAGATTCAAGGGGCAATCCCACCATAGAAGTCGATGTCCTTCTCGACAGCGGGGCAACAGGCAGCGCCATTGTGCCTTCAGGCGCATCCACAGGACAAAGGGAGGCGCTGGAGCTCAGGGACGGCGACAAAAAAAGATTCCACGGCAAAGGGGTTCTGACAGCAATAAAAAACGTTCTCGGCAAAATAGCCCCACAGTTGATCGGGATGGACTCGGAGGAGCAGGCGCTTATAGATCAAACCATGATACAGCTGGACGGCACGGAGAACAAGAGCAAGCTCGGGGCAAACGCAATCCTCGGGGTATCCATGGCTGTATGCCGCGCAACTGCCCAGGAATACGGGTTGCCGCTCTATCGTTATATCGGGGGGTGCAATGCAAAGGAACTCCCCGTGCCCATGATGAACATCATGAACGGGGGCGCCCATGCCGACAACAATCTCGACATCCAGGAATTCATGATCATGCCCGCGGGCTTTAAAGACTTTTCATCAGCACTGAGGGCCGGGGCAGAGATCTTCCAAACGCTGAAGTCCCTTTTGAAGAAAAAAGGCCTGAACACGTCTGTCGGAGATGAAGGGGGCTTTGCGCCGAGCCTCAACACTAATGAAGAGGCCATTTCCCTGATCATTCAGGCCATTAAAGAGAGCGGATATGCGCCTGGGAAAGATGTGCTCCTGGCCCTCGATGTCGCTTCATCGGAATTCTTCGACAAAGGCAAATATACGTTCGAGGGGAAAAAGGTCACTCCCTCCGATATGGTGGACTACTACGAAAAGCTTGCGGGGAAATATCCGATCATGTCCATCGAAGACGGAATGGCGGAAAACGACTGGAACGGCTGGAAACTCCTCACCGAAAGGCTCGGGGGCAGGATACAGCTGGTGGGAGACGACCTCTTTGTCACCAATACGAAAATCCTGAAGCAGGGGATCGAAAAAGGGGTAGCGAACTCCATACTGATCAAGCTGAATCAGATCGGCACGGTCACTGAAACACTCGACGCAATCGAGATGGCCGCACGCGCCCGGTATACCTCGGTAATCTCACACAGGTCCGGGGAGACCGAGGACACCACGATTGCAGATCTCGCAGTCGCCTGCAATACGGGGTTCATCAAGACAGGCTCGCTTTCCCGCAGCGAGCGGATAGCAAAATATAACCGGCTGCTGCGAATAGAGGAGGAACTCGGGGAGTCCGCCCGGTTTAAAGGTAAAAGCGCTTTCTACAATTTAAATACAGGTAAAAAGTAAAGGCAGGTGGGAAGTGGGAACTAAGAAGTAAAATTATTCCTTAACTTCCCACTTCCTGTTTTCCACTTGTTTTCACTTCTCATTTTTCGCCTGTTTTTGCTTGTTATTTGCCGCCCCGTGGTTTTATAATAGAAACCTATGAAAGGCAGAATACAACCGCGCAACCTGAGACAGCAGGTGGCAGTTGAGAGGAAAAGACGCGACATTATCTTTTTCACGATCATCACCCTTCTTTTTTTCTACATGGGAGCGACCCTGCTCTTCGGCAACATGGGTTATTTAAAGTACTCGAAACTCAAAAAAGTCAAAGGCAGGCTCGAATCTGAAATCACCGGCATGGACACGGAAAACAAGGCGCTGCGGGCCCGTGTAAGTGCATTAAAAGACGACAGTTTCTCCATAGAAAAATACGCACGGGAAGAATACGGCATGGCAAGGCCCGACGAGTATATTTTCCAGTTCAACGATGATGGCAGATAGCCCTCTTCACGTCGCCTTTCTATGGCACATGCACCAGCCTTACTACAAAGACCCCTTCAGCGGCATTTACCGGCTGCCCTGGGTGCGGCTGCATGGAGCAAAAGACTACCTCGACATGGTCAAGATCCTCGAGGAGTTTCCGTCCGTCCGGCAGACTTTCAATCTCGTCCCCTCGCTTCTTGAGCAGCTGAACGATTACATTGAAAACAACGCGACCGACAGGTATCTTGAACTGACGCGCAGGAGACCGTCCGAAATAACGGAGGCAGAAAAGCTTTTCATCATAGAAAACTTCTTTCTCGCCAACTGGGACAACATGATAAAGCCCTTCCCGAGGTACTACGAACTCCTCGTCAAAAGGGGAATGCGGATCACAAAGGGGGATCTTGTGCGGGCGTCCAGATATTTTACTGAAAACGACATCAGGGATCTCCAGGTCCTCTTCAACCTGACCTGGATAGACCCGATGTTCCGGAACAACGATCCCTTTATCCGGGACCTTATCCAAAAAGGACGGGATTTTTCCGAAGAGGACAAGACGCTCCTCGTGGAAAAGCAGCTCGGCATTCTGAAAGAAATCATCCCCCAGTACAGGAAGATGAGCCAGTCCGGCCAGGTCGAGCTTTCGGTCACACCCTTCTACCATCCCATTCTCCCCCTTATCTGGGACACTGATTGCGCACGGATGGCTATGCCCCAGGTGAACATGCCCAAAAAACGATTCTCCCATCCCGAGGATGCAGTCAAGCAGATCAGGATGGCGCTCGATTACTTTGAAAAGGTGTTCGGGCACAGACCTTCAGGGATGTGGCCGTCGGAAGGCTCGGTAAGCGAGGATGTCGTGAGGGCCATCAGCGCCGAAGGGATCAAGTGGATAGCCACCGATGAAGAGGTGCTGTCACGATCTCTGGGGCGGCCCTTCAGGAGCCCGGAAGGGCATCTCATTGATGCGCCGACACTCTACCGGCCGCACCAGTTCGGCAATGTGTCCATGTTCTTCAGGGACCACAAAATCTCCGACCTTATCGGCTTCACCTATTCCGGCTGGGACCCGGAACGCGCAGTAGAAGACTTCATGGGCAAGCTGGCGCAGATAAGAAACACCCTTCCCGGGGACAGGGCTTATATCGTACCGGTCATCCTCGACGGCGAGAACGCCTGGGAGTATTACAGCAATGACGGGCATGACTTTCTGGGATGCCTGTGCCGGGCGCTCAGCAATGACGGCAGGTTCAGGACCGTGACTATGTCGGAGTTCATCCATGAGCACGGGGCAGGAGACCCCCTGCCGCGCCTCCATGCGGGCTCGTGGATCAATGCGAACTTCGGCATCTGGCTGGGCCACGAGGAAGACAACCTTGCATGGGATTACCTGTCACAGACAAGAGATGACCTTGCCGCTTACGAAAACGCCAATCCCGGAGCAGACCTGAGCGAGGCATGGAACGCCCTGTATGCCGCAGAGGGCAGCGACTGGAACTGGTGGTACGGCGATGAGCACACGACAGAGACCCAGGAGGACTTCGACGAACTTTTCAGGAGCTATCTCATGAAGGTCTATAAGACCATGGGAAAGGATGTGCCTCCGAATCTCTATGTCCCGATTCTCCTTGAAGACAGGAGCATTTCCCCGGTCATCCAGGCCCGTGGTTTTATCACGCCGAAGATAGACGGTTTTGTGACCAGTTACTTCGAGTGGCACCAGGGCGCCTCTATAGACGTAAAAAGATCAGGCGGCAGCATGCACAGGTCTGAAAGCTTCATCTCAAACGTCAATTACGGCTTTGACAAGGACAACCTCTATTTACGGGTGGACCCGGCGATACCCTTCACTGAAATTCCGGAGCACATTATCATGCATATCAATATCGTCCACCCCTTCCCCTTCAGGATAATCTTCGATATGCAGGAATTCCCCCGGAAAGCCGCGCTCTACGAGAAGGTAGAGGAGAAATGGTCCGAGGTGAAAACAATTGAGAAAGTCGCGGCACAGGACATATTCGAAATAGAAATACCTTTTGCAGTCCTCAAGGCTGAGGTGAATGATGAGATCAATTTCTCCATCGAAATAATGCGTGATGGAGAAGAGATCGAAAGGTGCCCCTGGAGGGGCTATATAACCGTTCCCGTGCCGTCTCCCCATTATGAAACCATCATGTGGTACTAAGCAAAGCAAACTCCAAATAACAAATCACAAGTTATAAACCCAAAGCTGCAAGGACAATATTCCTTTTTTGGAGTATATGATGTGGTGTTTGGGATTTGCCGTTCTTCTGTAGAGTTCAGGTCCATTGCGGTATAATAAGCACGATCATGGATATGTCAGCTTTTTTCAATTCCTATGCAGGCAGGTATGCCGTACAATCCTTTTTCCACGCACTGATCGCCGCGATCATCATCGACAGGTCCATCCGCATCTGGGGGATCAGCAGTCCCGGGATAAAACAGAGGTTCCGGTTCATTACTGTCATACTGCCGGTGTTATCCTTTCCTGCGTATGAAATCATAAACCCCGACAGAAGCGCCCTATCCTTCAGAATGGAAGCCCTCTTTGACAGCAACCGGTGGCTCGATCTGGAATTGTGGAATACAGTGCCCATAAGCTTTTTATTTATCCTGCTTTTCCTCCTCACGGTGCTGGTCTTCGTTTTGCAGGAACTGATACCCATAATAAAGCAAATGCTCGAATCGGATACTGCTGTCCGGGACCTGAAAAGACCTGCTGAGGATTCCGTAATCAGCGAGGCGCTTTCGGGCCTGCAGGCGGACATACCCGAGGTCTTCATCATAGATGATGACAGGCTCATTTTGTATTCATCCACAAATAAAAAGCCTGCGATTTTTCTGTCCAGCGGACTTGTCGATGCCTTTACCCGTGAGCAAATGCAGGCTGCCCTGGCACATGAGATAGCCCACATTGCAAGGAGCAGGCGGCCTTTACTCATCATGGTTTTCCTTTTGAGGGTGCTGATGTTTTTTAATCCCGTGGTGCTCCTGGAATTCAGGAGAATTGTCCAGGAGGAAGAGAAAGTATGCGACGATTTCGCACTCTCCCTGACCCGGAAACCGCAGGCCTTGGCGGATACCCTGAAAAAGCTCCACCACTCCCACGCTGATCCGGGTCCGGCAGGCGGAAAAAAACTCTCCCATATGCTCGGGGCGCTTGAGGAATACAGCCATAACAGCCTCCTGGAAAGCAGGATCACAAGACTTGAAAAAAGCACTGACCGGAAGGGGGAGAGCCGGTGGGCGGAAATCCTCCTCACTCTCTTTGTGATTATACTCATAACTTACTTTATTGTATGATATAGCCGGCGGCGGGGGAAAAGAGACAACACCCTTAATCCCCCGTTGTTGGGTG
>JAJZPZ010000196.1 GCA_021847795.1 Nitrospirota bacterium | reverse complement strand
GAGGATCAAGGGGTGAAAGCCCCTGGTTGCAGGGATGATCGACTGCATACTGGAAAACAATGACGCGATATACGATCTCCTTTCCCTCCGCGGATATGACTATTACACCTATACGCATTCGGTGAATGTTGCGGCCCTGTCAATAGGGATCGGGATAGCAGCCGGCCTGAAGACTGGAGATGTGGAAAAGCTCGGAACAGGCGCCATGCTGCATGATATCGGCAAGAGCGCCATCTCCCATGAGATCCTGAACAAACAGGGGAAGCTCGACGAAAATGAATACCGGATGATCAAGAACCATGTTTTCGAAGGGGAGAAAATCCTGCGCACGTACCATCGTGAATTCCCGGAGGAAGCGTTCAGCGCAGTATTGCAGCACCATGAAAAACTGTCAGGCAAGGGGTACCCGCTCAGGTTGTCGGGCCCTGATATCAAGCTCTTCGGAAGGATTACAGGGATTGCCGACTGTTATGATGCCCTTACAACACAACGGCCGTACAAGCCGGCCTTCACCCCTTTTTATGCCCTGTCCATCATCGCAAAAGAGACCGGGGATTACGATCCCGAGCTTCTCAGGATGTTCATCAGGATGCTCGGCAAGATAAAATAGGCTTCAGGCTTTCGCGCCCTCAATCTCCCATGAGCTGCGCGCGGTGCGTATTGCAAATTTAACCGGGTATTATCATAATTACATTATAGGCCTTCGGAGATTATGGCCCCGGCCTTTTGAAGCCGTTCATCACCATGACAGGGAAAACAGCCAATGGACTTATTTGACAAAGAACAGGAACCGGCAGGTACTCCGGAGAGTGCGTCGCCCCTTGCTTACCGCATGGCCCCCAGGACTATTCACGAATACTCCGGGCAGGAGCATATACTCGGCCCGGGGAAACTCCTCAGGAGGGCCATAGAAGCAGACAGGATAACCTCCCTGATCCTCTACGGTCCACCGGGGACCGGGAAGACCGCACTGGCAAAGGTGATAGCAGTAAAGACTAAGGCCCATTTCGCATGGCTCAATGCGGCAACAGCAGGGTTGGATGACCTCAGGAAAGCCATCCAGGCCGCGAGGACAAGAAAGGCTAAGGGCCTCCGTACAATCCTGTTCCTCGATGAAATACACCGGTTCAATAAGCTCCAGCAGGATGCGCTGTTGCCCGACGTGGAGGAAGGCAATATCGTACTGATTGCCGCAACTGTAGAAAATCCTTTTTTCTATGTAAATGCAGCCCTCCTTTCACGGAGCCAGGTCTTCGAGCTGAAGTCCCTGGGAGAAAAAGACCTCCTGGATATCATGGGCAATGCGCTGAAAGACAGGGAAAGGGGACTGGGGGGCCTTAAACTCCAGGTGGATGAGGACGCCCTGAAGCACCTTGCGAAAATGTCGGGGGGGGATGCGCGGAGGGCGCTGTCGGCCCTTGAAATAGCCGCGTTGACAACAGACCCGGATGAAAGCGGGACCGTGCATATCACCGCCGGAATTGCCGCTGAGTCGATCCAGAAAAAGGCCGTTCTCTACGATAAGGCCGGGGACCAGCACTACGACACTATCTCCGCCTTTATCAAAAGCATGCGGGGCTCGGACCCTGATGCGGCAATTTACTACCTTGCGAAAATGCTCTCTGCAGGTGAAGACCCCCGGTTCATAGCACGGAGGATCGTGATATGCTCATCCGAAGATGTGGGGAATGCAGACCCTATGGCACTGGTTGTAGCGACATCCACGCTGAGGGCCGTGGAATTCATCGGCATGCCCGAGGCGCGCATCCCCCTCGCCCAGGCAGTCATCTACATCGCAGGTGCGCCAAAAAGCAATGCCTGCTACAAGGCAATAGAAGCTGCCATGGAGGACATGAAAAACGAAGAGACCATGGAAGTGCCGGACCACCTGAAAGACAGCCATTATCCGGGAGCGAAGAAGCTGGGGCACGGGGAAGGCTATAAGTATCCTCACGATTACGGGGGATCTGTGGAGCAGGAGTACCTGAAGAAAAAGAAAAAATATTACAATCCCTGACCGGCCGGCAGGCAGCCCGTTTTCGCCTGCAGAACCCTTGTCCTCATGCCGTCCCGTCGCACTATCCAACACAGCTTTGGCCTCTGATACCTTACAAACCAACACAAATGAAATGACTGGAGGTGAAGAAAATGAGAAACTGCCGGAACATTCAGGAAGAGAATCTTGTTTACGCCAAGCGATTCCTGCATTATCTGCTCTTGATTTGCGCGGGGGTTTTACTCTGTACTGCCTTAGCCGTACCTGCGGAAAGCGCGGGGTTCAAACGGATAGTAAGGATCAGGGATGCAAAGATCGTGACCTTCGACCAGATGATGAACGATATCAGGGGAGCCAACCTGGTCTTTGTAGGAGAAAACCACAACGACATAAGAAGCCATGAGGCGCAGCTTTCCGTCATCAAAGCGCTGCACAAGGCGAAAGTGCCCCTTGCCGTCGGACTCGAGATGTTCAGGGCAGACGCCCAGAAGGCGCTGAACCGCTGGACAACAGGCACACTGAACCTTGAGGATTTCATGAAGGTCTATTACGACAACTGGGACCTGCCCTGGCACCTCTACCAGGACATTTTCCTCTATACGAAGAACTACGGCATTCCCATGATAGGCCTCAACGTTTCGCCTGAAATCACGCACAAGGTATCGCAGAACGGCTTTGCATCGCTGACTGCCGACGAAATCAGGCAACTGCCGCCCGGCATCAGCTGCGATGTCGACGACCAGTACAGGGACTTTATCAAACAGGCCTATGAGGCCCACCACGGAAGCGGGAAATCCTTCACCCATTTCTGCGAGGCACAGATGATCTGGGACAAAGTAATGGCCTGGCGCCTGCTGGACTATGCAGGGAAAAACACCGGGGCCACAGTTGTCGTGCTCGCGGGCAACGGCCATTCCTGGAAAAGGGGGATCCCCGGGCAGGTGAAGAAAAGCTCAAACCTCAGCTATAAGGTAATCCTCACCGAGCTTCCGGAGCATACCAGAGGAGAAGCCACGACAACAGCAGACGCCGATTACGTTTACCTGGAATAGCGCCGCTTCTTTTATTGATTATTTCGGCATCGGCTACTCGCAGAAGGTGGGTTCATAGAGGTATCGAGTCTCAGCCGCTTGGAAGGAGGATATATGGGAACGTCAGTGGGAGTGGGTTGCAGTGTCCACAGAAACCCCGAAGAGGCCGGGAAAGAGGCGGCACTGAAAGCTCTCGATCAGAAGGGCCCGGGAAAGCCGGACTTTGTCTTCGTTTTTGCAACAGTCGGGTATAACCAGCAGATACTCATCAGGACAATACGGGCAACAACGTCAAGAGCGCCTTTAAGCGGCTGTTCCGGCGAGGGGATAATCACGCAGGGAATGGCTGCCGAAACCAACTTCGGCGTTTGTGTCATGGCAATAAGTTCAGACGAATTGAGGTTCGACAACGTCTATGTCACGGAAATCGCCCTGGGGGCCGGTTTGGCCGGAGAACGGCTGGCAGCGGAGCTGAAGCCTTTGTTGACCGCTGACCGCATCGCCTGTTTTCTTTTTGTTGACGGTCTGGTGTTTGATTTCGACCCGTTCCTGAAGACGTTAGAAAAGTCACTTCGGGACAAGCAGATCCCTTTGTTCGGGGGGTTGTCCGCCGATAACTGGTCCATCAGAAAGACTTACCAGTATCATGATGACAATGTATTTTCCGAAGGAATGTCCTGCGTCCTGATGTCGGGCCACGGGACCATTGCATCGGGAATCAGTCACGGCTGCGTCCCCGTCGGGACCAAACGCACGATAACGCGCAGTAAAGGCAACATCATCTACGAGATCGACGGATTGCCGGCCCTGGAGGCCCTGAAGGATTATACGGAAGAAGACTGGAAAACCCAGTGGAACAAACTGTCGTTAAATCTCTGCCTCGGTTTCAAAACACCGGAGTACATGAAGGAGGAGTACGGCGAGTTCGTTGTCCGGTATATGGTGGGTAAGGACGACCGTGAAGGGTATGTAACGATCCAGTCCGATGTCCGGTCCGGTACGGAATTCTGGATGGTCCGGCGCGACAAGGAGCTGATACGCGACGGCCTGCGGACGATATCGCGCCAGATAAAGGAGAAGAGAGGCGGCCAAACGCCCAAATTCGTTCTGCAGTTCGAATGCATGGGGCGGGGAAAGGTCGTCTTCAGAGAGCAGGAGAAGATCGAGTTGATCAGGTCCCTCCAGGAAGATATCGGGAAAGATATACCGTGGATGGGTTTTTACACCTATGGCGAGATCGGGCCGGTTGCTCATTATAATTGCATTCACAATTTCACGGCAGTTGTGGCTGCTGTTTACTGAAACGCTCCGTACTATGGAAAAAAACGATTGCGATGCCGGAATCGCCGGATTGCAGCAAGAAAACGAGGCTCTTTCCCAGCAGGTAAAACGTTTGATAAAGGCGGAGGGCAAGCTCTACCAGTACCAGGAGCAGCTCGACACCCAGCTGAAGGAGTATAAGGACCTCTATGAGTTGAACAAAGAGCTCAACACGACCTTTGACATCGGGAAGATCTATCAATATGCCGTGGCCTATGCCACCCGGAACCTTGAATACGAAAGGGCCGTTCTTTTTGAGCGGGCGGCAGACACGGGCGGGTATCATGTCCGTGCCGTTGACGGATACTATAATAAACGGGAAAGGAGCAGTGTTGGTGCGCTCGTCATAGGGCAGGATGACCCCTTCCTGTCGCCCCTGTTTGCCGGGGTAGAATATCTGATCTGTAAAGCAGACGCAGAAGAAAAGGAACTTGTGCGGTATCGCGCCAAATTGCGCATGAACGAATATTTCATGTGTCGCCTGGGCGCCCCTCCGTCTCCGGTTGCGTTTCTGTCCGTCGGCAACTCGGCGGAGAACGCCCAGTTTTACCGGAAGGTCGACGACAGCCATGGTGCGCTGCTCAGCATCGGTAATCTCGTCGGCCTGATCTCATCATCAATGGAGCGCAATCGGGCCGAGGAGACGATCAAATACCAGGCCTACCACGACCTCCTGACCGGCCTGCCCAACAGGGCGCTGTTTGCAGACCTTCTCACTCATGAGATACCCCAGATGCAGCGGACCCAAAAAAGGCTCGCCGTGCTGTTTCTGGATATTGACTATTTCAAGAACATCAATGAATCGCTGGGGCATGCGGCGGGCGATACATTGATACAGGAAGTTGCCGTCCGGTTGAAAACCGGTATAAGCTTAAATACGGTTGCCCGCACCGGAGGCGATAAATTCACCATCCTGCTGCCGCTCATCGCTCATCCTGAAGACGCTGCGGGTACTGCGGAGGAAGTTAGAGATACCTTTAAAAAACCGTTCGTAATAGACAACTATAAGTTTTATATAACTGCCAGCATCGGAATCAGCCTCTACCCTGACGATGGGGGCGATG
>JAJZPZ010000195.1 GCA_021847795.1 Nitrospirota bacterium | reverse complement strand
TCTTCATCAGGGGGCTTGAGGACGAACTCGGGGTGAAGCTTCTTAACCGGCAGGGCAGGGCGGTAATACCCACTCCGGCGGGAAAACTTTTTTACGGCCACGCAAAACAGATCCTCAGCCATTATAAAAATATGGAAGACGATGTCTATGCCTGTGCGAAAAAGATCAAGGGCCCGTTATACCTCGGGGCAAGCACGACTGCGGCAGCGTACCTCTTGCCCCAGGTCTTTTACGGTTTTTCCCGAAAATATCCCGAAGTCAGGATAGAACTCTCCGTATCAAATACGGAACAGGTCCTCTATAAACTCCACCAGGGCAGTATCGATATGGGTATTGTCGAGGGGAACATAAAGAAAGCTAAGGTCTTTTCGGAAGAGCTTGCCGAGGACGAAATCGTACTCATCGCCTCGGACGACAACCCTTTTGCAGGCAGGAAGACACTTGCACCCCGTGATTTCCTGTCCCAGCCGTTCATCATGCCTGAAACGGGCTCGGGAATACGGGAATTCATAGATGATTTCCTGTACGCCTCGAAGATAGATCCCGGGAATCTGAACGTAGCGATGACGCTCGGCAGCCCGGAACTGATTGTCCGGATGGTACAGTCGGGGCTGGGGATTTCCTTTGTCTCGAAATGGTCGGTTTTCAGGGCGGTAAAGGAAGGCTCGATCAAGGTGCTGCACGTGTCAGGCAGGAAGCTCCGGAGAAAGTTCTACCTCGTCGGTCTTGAAAAGGAGCGCTCGACTGCTGTTGTGAGGGGTTTTTGCGAATTCATCAGGGAATTTAAATTTTTTGTCCCCTTTTAAGGGGAGCGCTTATTTCTGCAGCGCTTTGAGGAACTCCAGAACGGCGTTTTTTAATCTCTTGTCTTTTATTCCCCTGAAGAGCTGCAATAAAAGCAGTTCGTCATCGGTCATTTTCCCGTAAACCGCAGAGGTTTCGGAAACCAGGCTCTTTTCGGGTGAGAAAAACAGGCTTACCGGGGCGCCCAGGGCATTCGCTATCTGCTTCAGCCTCTCGATGCTGATGCTGCTGGCGCCTTTTTCGTATTTCTGTATCTGCTGGTACGAGATATCAAGCAACTCGGCAAGCTTCATCTGGGACAGGCCTTTTGCTTTCCTCAGTTCTTTTATGAGTTCTCCCGCTGTTTTCCTGTTGTTTCTTTTCATAGTACACTCTAATAGAGTGCAGGATAAAAATCTATCAGGTTATGGTTGTGGCCTCTTGACAATCACAACCGAAAGTAGTAATAATACCTCTCATTATATTTTTAATCATGATACATTAAGTATGACAAAGAATAAGACAGTGCTTATTATAGAAGATGATGAAACGATCAGGGAGCTCCTCCAGGACTTTCTGGCGCTCTATGGTTTTGACCCTTACAGCGCCGATAACTGCTTTTCGGCTTTAGACCTCCTGGAAAAAACGCGCTTCGATATCATTATCACTGACTATTGGATGCCCGGCATGGACGGCCTTCAGCTGGTGAGGAGGATTCGCCCCGGACATCCGCAGGTCTTCATAGTCGGGATAAGCGGGAACTGCAGCAGGAACGATTTCCTGCAGGCAGGGGCGAATGCCTTTCTCCCCAAACCCTTCAGGCTTCAGGATCTCCTGTCATTGCTGCGGTGTTGAGCGGCGCTGATGAAATGTCCTGCTGAACCCGGACAATCCCGTCAATGTCCAGCCCTTGCCCCGGGCGCTTTCACCCCTGTTCCTGGTTTGACATTCGGAACAAAATTATGAGAAGATTAACTAAACATTATTTTCACGGGAGGTGTTTTTGTAATGCCGATTTATGAGTATTCCTGCAATAAGTGCAGTGAAATATTTTCAGTTTTCCGGAGTATTAATGCAGGCGAAAAAGAGACGAAATGCCCGAAGTGCGGCTCGAGCGATGTGAAGAAAAAGATTTCCTCCTTCAGTTGCTGTTCCATGGGAGACGGCGGTTCCGCTTCGGGAGGCATTACCGGCGGTTTCGGAGGATTGGGCGGAGGCTGAGGGCCTGCATGCTGAACAGTTAGTTCAGCAAAAAACAATAACCTTAACGGCAGCAACGAGTACCAAGTAACGAGTAACGAGTTTAAAAAGACTTTTAATAAACTCGCTACTCGTTTTTTTTGCTCGTTGCTTGTTGCTTGTTACTTGTCACTCGTTGCTTGTCACTGTCTTTAGAGTCACATCGTATTGATCTTATGGGCGAAGCATCCTGCCCCGAAACCGTTGTCGATATTGACAACAGCCATGCCGGGGACGCATGAGTTGAGCATGGCAAAAAGGGCCGTAAGCCCTCCCAGGCTTGTTCCATAGCCGACGGACGTGGGGACCGCGATGAGAGGCTTGCCGGTCAGTCCGCCTACCACTGAGGGCAGCGCTCCCTCCATTCCTGCTGCTACGATAATGACCCGGGCCTTTCCAATTAATTTTCTCCGGCTCAGGAGCCTGTGTATTCCCGCAACCCCGACATCATACAGGGTCTCTGTTTTGCTTCCCAGAAAAGCCGCTGTCACTGCTGCCTCCTCGGCAACCGGGATGTCGGAAGTGCCTGCAGAGATTACGAGGACAGCGCCTTTTTTGTGCGGCTTCCCCCCGTATGAGATAATTCCCGATGCAGGGAAGAAAGCCGCTTTCTTCAGCTCCAGCCTCCTGTAAATATCTTCGGACCCTCTGGTGATGAGAAAGCGCCTGCTTTTTTTCATCATGGCATGCGCTATTGCGATGACCTCTTCCGGCTTTTTGTTCAGCGCATAGATCACTTCGGGGATATCGCTCCTGATGCCCCTGTGATGGTCGATCTTTGCGAAATCGAGGTCCTCAAAGGGCAGGTTCTTGAGGACGCCCAAGGCTTTTTCAATGGGTGTTTTCCCGGCCCTGACATCAGTGAGAAGGGATTTCAGGATATCAATATCCATAAAATTCCGATTTGAGAGAGCGGTTCATAAGGTCTTTAACCGCTTCTTTCGGGGATTTGTCCTTGTAGAGGGTCAGGTATATCTGCTCGATAATGGGAATATTGACGTTGCGTTTTTTTGAAAGCTCATAGGCGGAGAGTGCTGTGGTCACCCCCTCGGCAACATAGTGCGTCCGGCTTGTGATGTCGGATAACTTCATCCCCTGCCCGAGCTTATAGCCCACGGTGTAATTTCTTGACAGCGGGCCGGTGCAGGTCAGCACGAGGTCTCCGAGGCCGCTGAGCCCTGAAAAGGTTATTTCTTTTCCCTGCAGGCACATGCCCAGTCTTTTGATTTCCGAAAGCCCCCGGGTTATAAGCGCTGCGCGCGCATCATAGCCGAGAGCGAGGCCATCGCAGATCCCCGCTGCGATAGCTATGATATTCTTCAGCGCGCCCCCGATTTCAACCCCGATGATATCGTCGTGGGTATAGACCCTGAAGTAATCGGTATTGAATATTTCCTGGAGAAGCAAGCCTGATTTTTTATCTTCCGTTGCAAGGGTCACCGCTGTGGGTAGTTTTGCCATTACTTCCTTGGCAAAGCTCGGTCCTGAAATTACCGAGACCGGTCTGCCCAGCATCTCTTTTAAGATCATGGATGGCGTAAGCAGCGTGTTGATCTCTATGCCTTTGGATGCGCTGATGATTACGGATTCGCTTTTGATGTGCGTTTTGAGTTCATTGAATACTGACCGTATATGCTGGGTAGGAATGACATTGAGGATATAGCGTGCCTTGGATACGGCCTTGACCATATCGTGTGCGGCCTTGAGGTTTTGCGGCAGGGCGATACCGGGGAGATAGATGTGGTTTTCCTTTTTCTCATTGATATGCTCCGCCAGTTCTTTTTCATATGCCCAGAGAGTGACGTCATAGCCTTTTTCCGCAAGGAGGGACGCGAGGGTCGTCCCCCAGCTCCCTGCGCCTATGACTGATATGTATCCCGGTGAATAGCCCATAAAGAGACAATATAACAGAAAGATCTTTGTTTAGTAAATTTCCAGACAAACGACAAACTCCAAACCCTAAGCACGAAATACTAAACAATATCTAAATTCAAATGCTCCAAACCGTTTCGAATTTCGGTTATTTGAATTTCGAATTTGTTTAGGATTTAGAAATTCGTGTTTAGAGTTTGCCTTTTGTTTGCGCTAGCGCCTCGAGCAGCCAGTCTATATCAGCTTCCGTATGCGCGGCAGTGATGGTTGCCCGTATCCTCGGAATGCTGACTGTCGGGGGCCTGATGGCAGGGGCGTAGATTCCACGACTTAAGAGGCGCTCCGACAACTTCAGGATTACTCCACTATCATGAACCGCACCCTTATTGAGAGAAAGGTGAGGAGGGATTATCGGTATAATCGGGGTTTCGCTGTCCATGGTATTGAATCCCAGGCTCCGGAGACCTTTGAAAAGCCTCTCCCGGTTCTGCCACAGCTTTTTTATCAAGCCCTGGCCCTGATCTTCCTGTACGAGCGACAGGGCTGCCAGGGATGCTGCAATGACGCAGGCGGGCAGGGCTGTGGAATAGATGAACCCCCTGCCTGTATTGATGAGCCATTCTATCGTGCTTTTTCCCGCAGCGATGAATGCCCCATAGGAGCCGAGTGCTTTTGAAAAAGTCCCCATCTGGATTATCGCCGGTGCAGGCCATGGTTCCGGTTTGATGTTGAAATGTGAAAGCGCTCCCCTGCCGTTTCCCAGGACCCCGGCGCCATGGGCATCGTCCAGGTAAAGGACTGTATTCGCCTCCCCGCGGGACCTTTTGTTATGCTGCAGGCAAATCCCATAGATGTCCCCGAGTGGGGCGATATCCCCGTCCATGCTGAATACCGTATCGGTTGCGATGATCTTTCTTTTCCCCTGCTCCTGCTCCAGCAGACCCGACAGATGGTCCATATCCCTGTGCCGGTAAAGCACCTTTTTCGCCCTGCTGAGCCTGCAGCCGTCAATAATGCCGGCATGGTTGAGCTCATCGCTGAACAGGACATCGCCTTCACCGGCCAGTGCGGGAATTGCGCTGACGTTTGCCGCATGCCCGGAATTGAAGACCAGCGCGGCTTCTGTCTGTTTGAATTCCGCCATACGTTCCTCCAACTCCCTGTGCAGCAGTGTCCCGCCTGAGAGGAGCCTCGAGGCCCCGGCCCCGAACCCGTACCTGTCCATAGCTTCCTTTGCTGCTGCTGCGAGGGCTGTGTGCCCGGCAAGCCCCAGATAATCGTTTGATGCGAAGCTGATATATTCGCGGTTGTCCATTATTATCCGCGACGAGCACTGCGCCGCAGGCCCCCCCCCCGCCTGAGCGGCGCGGTCCCGGATCTCCCGCAGCAGCTTATCTTTCTGCAATTTTTCCAATTCCTGGTAAAACATTTCAACCTCTTCAATAAACCTCAACATCTAGTGTTTGTTGCTATAAGTATCCACATAATGTGGCAGTTCCCCGAAAGAATTAATTTTCTCCTTGACTTATCCGATAAATTATACATAA
>JAJZPZ010000024.1 GCA_021847795.1 Nitrospirota bacterium | reverse complement strand
CGAACCTTGCCGGGGCCTACGTCGCAATCCCTTTTTCATAAGGTCTTCTTTGTTTTGGCCCCCATACATAATTCCATTTTATTTCTTACTGTTACTGCATCGCTTGTGAAACTATTTCCCCTATTGCAGGGCAACCTGATCACCTCCAGTCTATTCCATAAAAAGTTCTACCCCTTCGGGCACCCTGTTACCACATCCCATAGCAGCCACCATGGACTTCACGGGCAGCGGATATATCCGAACATCGTCTGCATTATGCTTGATAAGGCAGGACAGCTTCTCTTTGACATCAGCAAGTTCCTGCCAGGTTAAATAACAGTAAAAAACCGAATATTGCAGGTGAATCCCCCTTCCTTTCATAAAACGCAGGACCCTGCTGAGCCTCCTCGGCTTCGTAATATCATAGCAGACAAGATAATGGGCTTTCATATTCTCAACTCCCGCATCAGTTCAAAAATCTCATCTATGACCGTGCCGACAAGATTTGACAGCCGGACCCGTTTGTTCTCAAATCTGTGAATTATGTCCCGCATTCCAGGTTCAGCGACTCTCCAGGCATTCTGTCGTTTTTCCATCAAAGAGACTTTCCGTTCGGCCCGAAAGAACTGAACCGCCTGAATATCGCTTTCAGCGCCGACAATGTAGCAGATATCAAGCACAAAGCCGAAATTGTGTCTCCTATGGATGACGCCGGTGTGCGGGTCGAGATCCGCCTTTAAGACGTGTTCCATGATAAGGCCTCTGAAAAGGCTGTTGATGATTCCGGTAATAACCGACCATTTATCTTCTGATTTCGGCTTCAATTCCGAAAGGACCTGCTGATAGTTGCCCTCGCCTATGCCGAAAGTCAATAGCCCTGAGAGGGAGGGAGCAAGTTTCCTGAGCACATCCATCTGAAATACCGTGCGCTTTGCCTGCGCCCATTTTTCATAGCGGCCTGTGTTCTCTTCGCTTTCCAGAAAAACTTTTTGCTCATCATAGTGGCTTGGAAGCCGGTGGTTGTAAGGTAAGGCCATAGCCGTTTCTTCGGCACTGTTGTCCATAAAAACTACCGGAATGTCGTTCTCCGCAAACAGGGTTATGGCCCTGGCATCGAGTTTGATATTGCCCATGACCACGACCCTGCTCAGCAAACGCGCCGGAACACGTCGGCCGGCAGTTTCCCGGGCAGTTATCCAGACCGAAGGGCCGTCCCTCTTTACATACAGGTCCCCGGCGCTTTCATTCAGATAAAGGGTCTTGCCCATTCATGATCCTCCTTGCCAGGGTTCTCGCCTCCTCTGTCCAGAAGGGCCGCATCGCCTTTGCCCATTCTTCGTACGCAGGGTAAAATCTCTTCCGTGCTTCCTTTTTCAGGTAGCAACCCGGCCTTTCGTCATCCTCCGCAAAGTCCCTGGAGGCAAACACCCGTCCTCTGAACAGTTCCCATACAAGGCGGTCGACATCCGGACGGTAGGGCTCCACAAGGTCGCAAGCGAGGGATTCCCTGCCGTAATCGAATTGGTGATAAAAGCCGATGACAGGATCGAGCCCTATCATCCCGATCTCCCGTACCATCTCGAAGTGAAGCATCGTGTAGCATAAGGACAGCAAAGCATTCACCGGGTCTCCGGGCGGACGCCTGTCCCTCCTGTTAAAATCGAGAGATTCCGGGAACATCGTGGTGAAAGCAGCAAAATACGAAGCCGAAGCCCCTCCTTCCATTCCTCTCAGTCTTTCTATCCCGGCTGTTTCTTCCTGCACTGTTCCATATACTTTTTCGAGAACATTTATCGCGGTTGTCAGTTCGAGCCTCAGGTCAGGCCTTCCGGCACGCGCCTCATCGAGAAAATCACGCTGCCCTTTTATTTTGCGCAGGACAAGATCCCTTGCTGTCACGGGTGCAAAGTCAGTAAGTGATTTTTCATATTGCCTTACGCGCAGTATCCCGTTATTGTGCAACCTGCCATGAAGCATACAGCGAAAAACCAGCTTTTTACCCGAAAGAAATATTACGCCGGTTCTTTCATCAGCAAGCCGGTGAAGCACAGGGGTCTCGATCAGTACGTTCCCGACAATGACAACTCTCTCCAGGGGATGGATAGGAACGACTCCCTGCCGTTCTCCTCCGGCATAGAAGGCCAGCGCATTGCCGTCGAGTTTCACATGGACATCTTTTCTGTCAATATAGATCGTGCTCATAACCATATCACCCGATATAGAAATAGGACGGGTCTTTCGGCTGTACCGCAATGCCGAGGACATGGGTCCTGCTCCTGCCGTCCATGCGCAGGATGTGGACCCTGTCCTCGGATACCATGATCAGCCTGCTGAGCACGGACTTCACCGACCGGAGTTCCCCATCGGACAAAAAACATTCATAGACCGATTTCTGCCCGCCTGTGCTATAGCCTTTCAGGAAGGTGCGGACCCTGTTGAGCCGCCTGTCATCAGTTATGTCGTATGCGATAAGATAAAGCGCTCTGTTCATGACAATGAATAATCATCAATTAGCAATGATGAATGAACAATTAAGTATTCCCTCATTACTCATTGTGCATTACCCCTCATCCCACTGTCACGAAAAGAAACATTGCGGAAATATTTCCAACGTTGTCAAAGAGCGGATAAGACTAAAGTCTTACAACAATTTTTGAGATATCCGCCATCGGATAGTGCTTTACGTTGCAGGTAACGAGGACCTTTTTCATTGGGAGCGAGTCGGTCTCGTCGATTTCCTGAGCTTTCTGACAAAGGCCTCTGTGCCACCCTTCAGTTCGGGATGATCTTCGTCTTTCCACGCTCCGAAGCTTGTCTCCAATGCCCTGCCGAGCTTCATGCGCTTCAGCTCCCGCCTGAGGGCATCCGCGACAACTTTGCTCTGCTGTTTTTTGGATACGGTTTTTTTCAACTCTTCAAGTAAGTCTTCAGGCAGAAGGAAGTTCGCCTGTTTTACCGCTGTTCCCATGCGATTCTCCTTGCGTCATTTCCTATACAGTTCCATAACAACTAATCGGGACTGTGGTCGAAGATCACCACATCGCCTGCTACCGGTGAGCGGTAAATCAGCTTCCGGGCTTTGCCGTGCAGGGCATGGGCGATCTTGAGATACAGCCATACCGGGCCTGCGCCGGTAAGCACAACATCATTCCCCTCACCCGCGAGTTCCTTTGTCTTTTGAACATAAAAGTCGAGGTCTGAGAGCTTGGCGGAGGTGGTGGAGGGGGAGTATAAGCTTTCAATGTCGATGGTTATCATTGCCGCAATCCTTTTTAAGACCAAGTTTATTTCTTAACATTGATTCAATTTCATCAAGATAGCAATATTCTATGCCATTTTGATTAGCCGTTTCCTCTTGATCCTTTGTTTTGCCTTTGATATAAGGCGGCACTTCTTTTTCACCGTTCCCCTTTTCTTTCACTATTGTTCTTATGAGAGGACCAACAATGATAGCCTTTGCAAATGGGCCGCTCTTTTTATAAGCAATACTTTCTTTGCTTTTAGCCGTATCACCGCTAAAGTCATAGGTCTTGGCTTCCAGCACGATAAGAGTTCCATATTTTGTTGTGATGACCACATCAATTTCTGAATCATGTTTTGCATTCCCGGCACTGCTTTTTTGAGTTTTCACATTCCAATGGACTTCTGATATGCAGTCTCGTATTTCAGGATGCTTCCTGACCGAATCAATAACTGAGGCAGATACCATCCACTCAAAAAGATCGGCATTCCCGCCAATGGACGAGAACTTTATAACATCATTTCTATATAAAATTTCTTCCGTTGAGGCTTTAACTTCCCCTCCGATATCTTGAATTTGAGATATTAGTTGCTTTTTATTGGCGTTATTAATTTTTTGTGAGATAAGCGGTTCTCTGTTCTCAGTTAGCATTTTTTTTGCGCTGTCAATACAGGCTCTTTTAATTGAATTCCAGTAGTCATTGTAAATTTCCTTAGGCTTCTCAATAATTTTGAGTTTGTTAATACCATCTTTGGCTTCCTGAATAGTCTTGCTGTTATTTATTTGCTGCACTGCGTAAATAATGGTCTCTTCGAAATTTTCATAACCTGATTTTTTGAGAGGCAACTTGTCGACATTAGGCTTGATATTATTGAGGATATCTTTAATTTGTTTCTCAAGCGCTTTCATACTTCTCGGCATTTGTTCAGGAGGGGACATAAGTGAGAAGAATGCCTCACGGAACAAGTCGGAAGATTTGTAAAAAATAAGAGCTTTAGAACCTGCTTCAAGATTCCTTTTCGTATCTGCGGAATCTGAAGGATATATCTTTGTAGCTTCATAAATTCTTGAACCGGACAGCTTGAGCAACTCATCTAATTCTAACGCAACGCTGCTCCGGACGCTTTCTGTCCTGAAATCTTTTCCATAATACCAAATAGCAGGGTCGTTGCCTTCTACATACAGGATCATATCGTCAGAAAACCCAGCGGCTATTCTCTTTTGAAAGGCATCATGAAGGGCAACTGTGGGTATTTTTTGCCCGCCGGAGATATTCCAGACAACCTTGTTGTATTGTCTGCTCAACATAATCAATTTCTCAGTTAGCATTTTAACGTTTTTCTCTTCATGATTGACGATTTTTTCTGTAGACACGTTAATCTTTCGTTTTTCCATTAAATCAATCAGCCTCTTCGTCAATCTACTTTCTTCCGCATAGTCTGTGGATATAATAACGGTATTCTTAATGCCGAACTGCAGGGCTGGAATAATGTTTATGGTCTGATTCCCCGTTGAGTTGCAGAACATAACATAATCAGAAAATTGTATATGGCTCATATCTCCCGATCCTTTAGCCTGTCCCTGATCTTTTATGCTTTTCCCGGCATATCGTTATGAAAAAATTCCATCTACGCCTGTAGCCATTGGAGCTTAACCCGGACCAGCTTCTTTCAGTGTGTAAAATAATTATCTGAATATCTCCATGTTATGTTTCTCCTGTCACCTCAAGCGCCGCCAGACTGAAGTGGGTTAGGCATAATAGGCTTCATTACTGTGCACACACCATTTCCAAAGCCTTTTCGGTCGCCTCTATGGTTGCTTTATATACTTTAATCTTTTCGTGCAACTCATCAATGGATGCAACATACTCGTCCCCGTGATTGCTGAGAACAATTAGCTTTTTACCGCTGTCATCCAAAGCAACCCATCCTTTGTCGTCCATCTCCCACCCTGCCCACAGGACAGGAAATTCATATATCTTTGTCATTTTCCATCACCAAGAATTGTCCTGAGTTTTTTCACCTTCTCAACCTGTTTTTTGCTGCCGCCGTCCCCAATATTACTCCGTATATTTCATAACCTCAAGAGTCCTCTTTACTGCTTTATCTTTTTTGGCCTTGACTGGGTCAGGATTTTCGCGCCACTCACCTTCCGTCTTCATCCGATCGCGGATCAATGCAGCAACAAGGCGGACTTCCTCGCCGCTCCAATGGCTGGACTTCAGCGCATCGAGTAGTTTCATCCACGGCTTCTTGTTTGGATCAGGATCATTTTTAAGAACTTCCTCTATCGACCTGTCAAGCGGCGACATCGCGGCAAGGCGTTCATATTCCTTCTTGGTTTCGGCTTCTTTCATTCGAGCATCTTCGGACTCTCGATCTCGCCTATCAGCTTCTTCCATTACTCTCCTTTCTGCCTCACTATCTCTCTCCAGCGCTCCGTATCCCACAGAAGTTTTGGCCCCGAAGCCAAGCCAGTTGAAGGCGTGTTCATATGCCTTTGTCATCAATGTCTTCCAGTCGCCTACAGCATCAAGCACCTTGCGACGTTTCTCTACGGTTACTATTGGCATCTCGCAAATGAATGTGCAAGGAGACTCCGGTGGAATTGTCAGAAAGAAAACCGGTTTCGGCGTTTCAGCATCATTGGGGGTGCTTTTCCCCTCGTAATAGTTCTTGTGGTGTGGATTCAGGATGTCCACCGCGAGGCCATTTGTGGTTTCAGGAAAAACATCCCAAAAATTAACCGTTCCCTGCCAGTGTATCGAACAGCGTACTTCTCGACCACGCTCGTCCTGAACAGCCGTGCAGAAGAGAGCAGAATTATCGGCAAGCTCCTGTTTGTCCTTCGGGAATTGCGAACGGATAATGCACAGCCACTCAGCAAGAAGTTTGTCGCTCGTCGCTGAAGAATTAATCCAGTCGGCAAACGCAGTCCTCATCCTTTCTCGTTCTCCCTGAAGCGGCTCCGGCTCTGCCTTATTAATGGGATCAATATATGCGCTTTTTTCATCAAACCCGAACAACACCCACACAAGCGGTATCGTCCAGCCCGAGTCCGGCACTAACAGGGCCAACTCCTCAGCCGCGCGGCGAACCACGCCCTTCACTGACGAGCCCGCCAGATATGGAATGCCGTAAGGCGAAAGAAATGCAAACCCGTTTTCAACCGGGTGTGGATTGCCAAGACCGGTAGCGATGGGTGCTGTGTTTTTGGCGCATACCATGAGATGTGAATCAGTAGTTGCCGCAGCTCTCTGCCGCTTTGCAAGGTTGTGGGCAAACTTTTCTTCAAACGTTCCTTTTGTGGTAATGTTTTTCAACGCCACATACTTGCTATCTTTTAAATCCGACCACGCGGCACCGCATGCCTGGAAGTAGAGCAGGAATCGGTGTCCGGGCGGCGTTTTAGCAAGGTCGTCTTTATGTTTTGATACATATTCAGGAACTGCATATACAAGAGACATTTATCATTCCTCCCTTTGCATCAGCAGACTCATCCAATCGCCGCATCGGCAAGTTGGCGTATCCAGCGCAGAATAGCAAGTGATTCTTCGGTTTTCAACCGGTATTCCTGACTTGATATCTTGTTGGCAAGCTTATCCATGATCTGCTGAAAATTCTGGCAAAACACCTCACCATCCGGCGGCGAGGCATGATCTTTCCGGAATATCCAACTGCAAATATGAGCTGCCAGATCGTTGTGTTCGTTCTTCCCCTTCGCTTTTAAATATGCGAACGTCTGCATAAGACCGTTCGACATGATGAGGGCCGGCGTAGATTTGACAAGTTTTCGGTATTCAGTCGTGCTATTCTTCTTAACGCACTTCCAGGCGAAATCTGCACGCACCTGATCAAGACTTCTGTTCATGCCGCACCTCCGACAAACTTGATAAATACCTGCCCTCTGCCTGTGGTAGCGTCGCCGCCGATCTGAAGCATTTTATTATTGAACCCTTCGGTGATCTTCCCGATAATAGTAGCTGCCGAATCCTTTCCGTCTTCCTCGCTCCCCTTCTTCTTCCGTTCCTCCGAAGCCATTGCCAGACTCACAAGCAGGCTCTCTGGAGGAAGGTTCTCTGTGAAGAAAAGCCCGCGGTCCTTAGCTGTGCCGGAGGCATCGTCGATACAGACATGAGGCTCGACAACAGTGGCATTCTTCACGAAGAAGGCAAATTCGCCATCGTTCAATACAACCGTGTGTCTGGCGATCTTTTCCTTGAAAAATGAAAAGCCGCCATCGGAGGGGATAACATTTTCAGACAACCACTTTGCTGCTGTCTCAAGCGTAGCGCGACAGGTCGTCACATCCGTGTATTCATATGCCTCAAGGATGAGCTTCCCCCCTGCGAGGACCTCGTCTGTAGCCGTTGCGCATTGCCCTTCCATCACTTTTATCGTAGGTGCTATGTCATGTTTTACGCCGACCGCATCCAGAAGCCTTGCAAGACGTGCCAAAGCCAAAGGGCAGGTAGCGTAGACGAAGCCTTCCTTCAGACAGCGCACAGGGAAGAGCACGATCTGTCCATCTGAAAAACTTATAGCTCCTGCGTGTCCGTCATCATTCTTTGCAGGCTCCGGGCCGAATATCTTGCTGGCCGTGCCTTTATCGATGCCGTTTCCCTCGGCTGGGTGACGCATTGCTCCTTTAATGCCTGATCCGGCCATCACCGGGTGTTCGGTGTGGCGCTCCCTCTGGATGGGGTTGTCAATCACACCCAAAGACGTACCCGCTCCCATATGCACGGGGCTTGCACAGTAGATGAACATCGCTTTTTTCTCGGTAAACATTTATTTTCCTCCTTAGATAGTTATGCCTTGCCGAACCAGACTCGGCCGAATCCCTCGCGCCGCCGTCCGGAGTATCCGTCGACGGCAACTCCAGCAAGCAGTCCGTCGCTCCAGATGCTTTCGAGGTTTCCGCTGTCGCCCTGCTCGACCTCGAACCAGTAGACGCTTCCGGCCGGAATCATTCTCAGTGCCGGTTTAGGCGCATGCTTCGCAACATCCCAGCCGCTTATCACTTCGTGGCGCGTTACGGCAGCAGAATAAAGCCTTGCCCTGCAGTGGACGGCCTCTATCATATAACTTCCGTCTTCTCTTTTGATCACTCCCGGTGGAAGCCATCCGTGCGGACTGGGGCAGGGAGTGGAAAGAATCATCCTGAACTTCTTCAATCCGGCTTGGGGTTTGCCAAGCTCGGTCGGAATCTTGTCAAAGGGAAACACCTCTGCGCCTCTGCCGTCGCCGCCGAGCCGCACCAGTCCGTCAGCAGGCAGCTTGCCCTTTTCGTGGCAAAACGAGGCCACAAAGCCGATATTGCAACTCAGTGCCACCGTATCGCTGGTGTAGATACGACCTTCGTCCGCTGTGCGCGAGCCAGGGTCAAGAGCGATGCCCAGTCTCGGATCGGATATCCATAAACATTTTGCATGTTTCAAATGATTTGCTTCTATTTTCTCTCCAGATAAATGCAGCCTCAGGCCTTCGCGCGTGAGCCACCAACCTGAATCAGGCTTGACCGGCGATGCCGAACGTATGCCTGCGGGAGCGATCACGGGAGATGACGACGCACAGTCAGACAAAGCCGCAGGCATTACCGGCTTTACCATATGCACATGCGGTCGGGTCTCGCTATCAGTGTTCTTTCCGAACACAATGTCCCCGGGGGCGGGAAAATACAGTTCATTCTTCGTATTGTCGGCCAGAGCGATAAGATTAAGCGTGAGCCGACCTGCAAGCTCATCTATCAGCGCAGCAGCGTTACTCCCCATTGCCGCCGCCTTGTCAAGCAGGTTGTTGTCTGCAAGCATCCGGGAACATACCGCGCCGGTAAAAACTGACGGCCAGGGCGGCATGAGGTTATCGCCGTGATCGCCCGGCCCACCAAAGAGCTTATTGCCGCGAAGGTAAAGAACATCCACTGGTTTTATGAAAAGATTAGTAGTGTTCATTATTCGCCATCCCCCTTTGTCCGACCCTCGCGGGCCAGGAATTCGGCGGCGACAAACAAATTCTGAAGCCACTCGTTCGGCTTTGGAACCGCGCCTCTGCCGTTTGATACCTTATCATCTGCGTGTGTCACAGCAAGCGCTGCCAGCCAGTGTGCAAGCTCTTTCACTTCATCTTCCTGCCCGCCCTGACGTTTAAGCTGGAATATCATCGCTTTTTCGAGTGCGCTTTCCTCGGGCGGCAGGTTTCGGAAAAGATCGTGGAGCACATATGCTGCCTTACGTGACATCTTTTCTCCGGTCAGAAGACTCCTCAGTCCGAGCATTGCGCCCATAGGCGACGCTTTGATAGCCACGCCCTTCTTGCTCATGCCTTCAAGCATCCATCCGGAAGTGAAATGCGTTGTGCCACCAGCCCGCTTGTCGATCCGTATGGAGAAGGCGTCCTTTCCGGGAATGGACTTTGCCGTCTTCTCGGCAATCCGAAGGTCGCGCATCACCCGGCCGAGCGGGGCCTTGTGGTGAGTAATCACCGCACCCATGGAGCATGTAGCCTTCGGCCCCATAAGTCGGTAGAGCTTCTTTCTAAGAAGAGCGTGACCGTTCATCAGTTTCATACCACGCAAATCCACATCCTTCATCAGCACATTCCAATCGTCTGTAGGCAGATGCCCTGCGTAGAGACAACGAAGGCCGAGCATCAGGCCGGGCAGGTCGTCAACACTTACCATTGCAAGGAGATCGTCACCGCCGGAGTATATGAGCTTGCCCTTAAATACCTCCTCCACCATGTGCCGAGCCAAATCCTGCGAGAAGTGATTGAGCGCACGCGATATCGCTTGATGACGGCCCGGAGTAGCCGGGCGTAGAGTGTTCATAAATTCGTCGAGCGTGCCTTCGGCCTTAAGTTTCTCCCTGACATCAGGATGAAGAATATCGCGATACCTCGGCTGTAATGCCTCACTGTTTCCTGAAAGCCACGCGCCCATATCATCGCCATCCATGAGAACGAGACCGTAATAGGTTTCAGGTTTTATCCCTCCAAACAGGTCTTCCACCATCCTCGCAATACGGTTATTATCCTCCTCCGATTCCTCCTCGGAGAACATATCAAGGAGTGCAGGAACCTTCCTTAGCACATCGCCAAGAGCATTCTCATTCAACCGACGGTGAAGGCTTCTCGGAAATGCGGCACTTTCCCCCCCCTGATTTATGGCTCTAAGGCTTTGAACGGCCTTCTCATGTTTGCGTTTTTGATCAGACTTCATAGAGTCGATGTTCAAAAGAAGATCATCTATACTCGTAACCAGAGCCATAGTGTGGGTTGAAATGATGTAACGAGAGCCGCCGCCCGATCCGAGCGTTTTCACCTCATTATCAAAGAGCCGGGGCCAGAAGCGTTTTAAGGTACACTGGGCGCAGAGAAACTCCGATCTCTTGGCAAGGCTGCTCTCCCGATCAAAGAGCTTTTTCCACACAGAGCCTTCCCTTTTATTAGGCGGGCTGTTAAGCAAGTCCCGGTCGTGCGTGAGCCATTCGCGTTCGCCGCAGAGCGAGCATCGATAGCCTTCCTGTTCAGACTGTTCGAAGCTCCGCGCAGTCTTTGCCGCAGTGTGCAGCCTATCGGACAAATCGTACAGGCCCGGATAACAGACCCCGGCGTTCGGTTCAAAGAAACAAATACCGCCGGCTTCATGCGTCTTCTGCAGAACTTTCCACGTGTCCGACTTGAAGAAACCGGGATTGTCACGATCCTCGTCCGGATGAAATTCGGCAAGCGCGGTCTTGAGGCGGCTTATCTTGTCCACAAGCTTGCCATCGCTTTCAGCGACCAGAGACCAAGGAACTGCCGACCAGAACACCTCTGGAAAACCCTCAAGTTGGCCCATGATCTGGGAGCGAACGCTCCCACTGAAATCCTTATTCATTCCGGCCTTCTTGAAGAGATCTAAAGCGGCTTGTTCTGCTTTTTCCAGCACCCATTTCCTGACTGCGCCGGTCATCATCGCGGCGATATCCGCAACCTGTCTTGACGGAACCACGGCCAGGAATTTGTTCGGAAGCGAGGCTGAAAAGAGCGGATTTACGTCGAAAGCTCGAAGCGTTTTTCCGTCCTCTTTCCGCCATGATTTTTCCACTCCGTCAGGCCAATCAATCTGCTCCTCCTCCGAAAGCCAAACATCGACCCACGGTATCCGGTGGAGGTCCGGGAACAGCACGGAGTCAGGGCCTAATCTTTCACAAATAACCTTCATCGCTTCCCACGCCATGCGTGAAAGCAGATGAGACCCGGCCCACAGGTCGGACGTGCTCCTCGCCTGCGAGATAAAACCCTGCACAGGACCGAGACTCACAACAAGAAGCGACGGTGTATCGTCCTTCGCAAATGGCCCGGCAAGAGCCGAGGTGAGTTTCAAGTGGTCCCATATGCTATGATCCGGGCTTCTGGTGTCGGCGGGAAGAAGCTCCCATAGCGCGCCAAGATTAGTACTCCCTGACAACTCCGGCCCGAACCGCCAGAATCTTAGAAAAGTCTTGCGAAAATCGACGGATCGGTCCTCATTGCGCACAATCAGTCTGTCGAAATGATCGAAGCTCACAGCCTTGATTTGATCAACCGGGATGTCGTCACCTAAATGCTTCAGGTCGATCTGGATTTCCGGCGACACAGGATGAACAAGCACGGGGCGGTTGCTAAAGCTCAACTTTGACCATTCCGGATACCGCTCACCTTCCTTCCATGGAATCTGCGGCCTGTCGGCCGCCGCAGACCAGTGATCAGCCTTCTTCACAAAATCCCGGAAATCAGCCGGTATGCGATTCATCCCGAACAGACTATTACAAAGCCCGCTGACGGTTCCGCCCTCATGACCAGTTCTGTCGCGAAACAGAACGAGCGCCTTTTCCGCAGGATCGTGGACCCATGCGGCAAGCTTGGCTTGCCAGAATTTGCTATCGTTATTGTTGTTCATTTTTTCCATCTTTTACCCGATCCTATCCATATGAGCATTCAGGTTATCATGCACAATTTTCCAAATAGCGGCTTGGTCATTCGCATCGGACTGATCTATCTTTAGCATAAGCTCGCGTGGTGCCGAACAGGGCAGATGATAGGCAATGCCCCGGAACTTTCCGTTAACAAGCGCCACCTTAAAGCGAAGCTGGTTGGCAAGGCGCGATTGATTTCCCCACTTGTGTACGGGATGGTTCGTCACAGGATAGGCAAGCACATGTCGTTTCTCGAAGGCTCCGGGCGTTACTTGCTTGAAAGGCAAAGCTGTTCTGAACTCAATTTTTATCGCAGCAAGCGCCTTCATAATATCTTCCCATGTATGGAAATTGTTTTTTGTCTTCCATATGAGCAATCCCTTTTCGTCTTTGCCAAAGGCGTGAGGCCAGTCAAGTCGAAGGCAATCGGCAAGAGGTCGGCTGAACTGTGCGACAATCTTCAAATCAATGTCATGTGCGATTCCATCGCCTGAAAGCATTAGAGAACCCCATCCGTTTCGAGATCTTCCACCGACTGTGCCGAACCAGTTGATGAGTTTGATCGCATTATCAATATCATCGGTAAAGAAATCGGGATACACCAAAGATAACTTTGTGGTCTTGTTGGATTCAATTGCTGGATGGGCGTCTTTCAAGGCAGTTCCAACCCCTTTTGTATATGTTAATGGTCCGTATGCAAGGTAAAGATGAGCCCCGATATTACCGCCGCCCTTATCCACTTCCGAATGCTTGACCCTCGGATCGTTGGGCCACTGCTTCAACACTCCATCGTTCCACTCACTAATTCTTACCAGCATACGGCTTTTCTGACTTCCGCCCCCTTCGTCGTGCGCCGCTCCGAACAGATGTCCCTCCTCCTCCCGAAGCTTTTCGTGGTCATATCCAATGTCCTTTGCTTTAACCACTCTCCACCACTCTCTTATCAACGCCTTAAACGGCGGGGTCCTCCACTGGCCTTTTTGCTCGGCATTGCCAAGAAACGCAGGAGTAACGAATCGCACTTCATATGTCAGTTTCTGCATCATCCTTATTTCTCCTCCCCGCACACATCCTGCAGCAATGCTCCCAATATCACTGTCTGATACTCTTTTCGGTCAAGCTTCTCCATAGTTCTCCCCCTGATCCGCCCTTTTCTTCACTCCTCTATTCGTATCTTCCCTTTGTCCACCTTCACCCCGTGCCTGCTCCCGGCATAAACTCTGTGCGATGTCGAGATGGTATAGTATGAAGCAAGGGTTTCATCAGCCAACTGCTCGGCGATTACCCTTCTTATTTTACTCACTGCCTGCCTTACGGCATCCATGCCCAGTCCTCCCGTTTTCTTATACTTATGGAGAAAATCACCCGCTTTGGAGGGACAGATCTTCATATAGTCTTTCGCCATTTCCTCCAAAGCAGCCTTTGTGGTGAACTCTACCATCTCGGGAAAGCAGTCGGCGCAATCGAGGCAATAAGGCCTTTCGGAATACCTGCACCGATAGAGCTTATGCTTAAGGTACGCAACGTACACAACCAGGTGGAGAGGCGTAAGCCTGATTTTACTGCGTCCGATAAACAGAGCCCTTTCAGAAAAACGCACCTTGAGTTCAGGATGAACCAGGGCGACATCTATTTCTTTCTGGCTCTCTGCCACCAGCACCCTGAATCCCTTTAACCCTGGGGAAACCTTGTCCCGCAACCGAATGAACGGCAGTTCCGCAAGGGTCAGGAGCGCATCCCGGGTATGCACGTTTTTGCTGCCCGCCATGATTGTTCTGTTCTCCCTCGGCGGGTAAAAGAATTCAGGATGAGACTCGAATTCAGGACTTACCAGCACATGATAGAGTTTATCCCACGGCCGTCCGAAGAGTTGCATGGACGCTCCAAGATAGAAGGACATCGTCTTTCTTCCTCCTGCAATTGAACAGTGCAGCCGGACGGAACTGTCCTCTGCCCTGTCCCGGATAAACGAGGCGATCAGATCTGCCATTGTTTCGTTATCAGACTCATTCCTGATATCATCCAGGGGCTCCCCCCTGCGGTCGGAAGGCACAATAAACGAAATATCTTTCAGGAAATCTCCAGGCAGGCCATATTCTTCCGCGAGTTGTCTCATGACCCCTTTTTTAAAAAGGGCATCTTCGATGATCTGCCTTCCCCTGGAAGTGGTAATAATGAAGAGACTATCAGGATAAACGGGAGGGACCTTCATAGTGAGTGCATAGATCGTCTCGGTGATAACCTGAGGAGTTGACCCCGCGATGAATACGAATACCTCTTTGTATACGCTTTTTTTCATAAGTGACTATAGCAATTCACTGCTCACTGTATAAAGCTTTGCAACATTTCCGAAATATTTCTGATTTCTATACGATCACATACCCGCCAAGTCCGAAACTTGTCCCCTTTCCCACATGCAAAACTGCTCCTGCCTTTATGAGCGACATAAAAGGTCCGATATTTCCTTCGAAAAGGATTTTACCGGTAAAGCCGCCCAGCTTCATTCGTGTATCCTGTCGTGCTGAGTAACGCTCCCAGTCAAACCACCTGAGATCTCTGTTCTTTACTGTGATTTCAGTCGCTTTATCGATCAGGGCCCTGAAGTCCCATTCCGGCTGTGTACCATTGCAGTGAAAATAGTGGAGGAGAGACAGTCGCCTCAGAAGTGACCGTACAAGGATATGAAACTCGAGGTCAAGGATAAGGTGTTTATCATAGGTAATCCGGGTGGGAGTTAGAAAAGAAATCTCCAACTCCGGCGGCATATCCACGACGCCTTCGTTGAAACCAATGCTGATGAGAGAAGGCTCACATGGACTGATAGCCTTTTCTTCAGAATTATAAACAATTTTCCGGTTACAGAGAACATTTTTGAGAAAAAACTTCCCTCTTCCCTTGCCGATCCCTATTCTGCCGAGTTCATCAAAGGCATAAATAAAGTATGGCAGGTAAGCCAAAGCTTTGCCCATAAGGGTAAACCCGAAGCTTAATGTCTCTCCAGGCTTGTATGTTCGTTCCTTTCCCATCGGCGGCTCAAGAATGAAAGGATGGGGAGCGGTGTCGTATTTTTTCATTATTTTCGTGTCCGCTGGAGGAGGTGTCTCAAACACGTAGCAATAGACGCATTTCTCTTTAAGCAGACAATCCAGGCAACTGTTTTTTTTAAGGGCACAGACAATCTGCTTGAAGGCATTCCCGAAGCCTCCCCTCAGAGTAGACCCTTTAAAATAGGGCAGCAGCAGGATCTCACGTGCCTCTACAATAAAGGTAAATGTATTGAAAGAAATATCCATATGTTTATTACCGAATAGAGCTTGTTTGGGTTTACAATATAACACTATATAATATTTTTGTCTATAATATTCAGAAAGTATTCCGAATAATATGAGGAAGTCCCTATGACCGCCCGGACTTTCCGGATACATCGGCCTCCTTCATATTTCCCCGGAACCATGATACTATTTAATTATCTATCTGTTCTTGTTTTCTGGAGGGAAATACTAATGAAAAAGCTGCCTCAGTTCCTGCTGCTTATCCTTTTGCTGCTTTTTGCCTGCCAGACCGTTCCCGTCACCGGCAGGCGCCAGCTCAGCCTTATTCCATCGGGCACACTGCTTCCCATGAGTTTCACTTCCTATACCGATTTCCTGTCCAGGCACAAGGTCATCGAAAATACCCCGCAGGCCCGGATGGTAAAAAACGTGGGGACTAAAATACAGCATGCAGTAGAGCGGTACATGGCCCGGCAGAATATGTCGGACCGCCTGAAGGGATACAAATGGGAATTTCACCTTGTCGAAGACAAGGAGATGAATGCGTGGTGCATGCCGGGGGGAAAGGTGGTCGTGTATTCCGGGATCCTTCCGGTTACCAGAGATGATACCGGGCTGGCTGTGGTCCTGGGACATGAGGTCGCCCATGCCGTTGCAAACCACGGCGATGAGCGCATGAGCCAGGGCCTCCTTGCGCAGATGGGCGGAATGGCGCTCTCCGCTGCGCTTGCAGAAAAACCGAAAGAAACCCAGGACCTCTTTATGGCTGCCTTTGGACTCGGCTCCCAGGTCGGAGTGCTTCTTCCCTACAGCAGGCTCCAGGAGTCTGAAGCCGACCACCTGGGGCTTATTTTTATGGCTATGGCCGGGTATGATCCCAGGGCCGCTGTGGATTTCTGGAAGAGGATGTCCTCGGCACAGCATGCCGGGGCTCAACCTGAGTTCCTCAGCACTCACCCCGCCGATGCAACCAGGATCAGGAACATAGAGGAGCTGATCCCGGAGGCCATGAAATACTACAAGCCATGATGTTCCTGGAAAGGCCGGATTTGCAATAAGGGAATTCCCCGGCGCATCATTAATACATATGACCCGTGAGAGCAACCCCGATGAAATGGAAGGCCCTGAGCAGGTTGAAATCCCCATAAACGGGACACTGGATCTGCATACCTTCAGGCCGTCCGATGTAAAGGAACTGCTGCCGCATTATCTTGCTGCCTGCAGGGCAGAGGGCATTTTGCAGGTCCGCATTATCCATGGCAAAGGCACGGGAAGGCTTCGGGAGACCGTCCATTCCATCCTGAAACATTTGCCTGGAATCGCTTCATTTAAACAGGCAGACGAAGGCGGAGGGGGATGGGGAGCGACCATTGTTGTGCTGGAACCCTAAACTAACTTTCGAAGAGCGCCTTCCCCATGTCCCTGGTGTCATAGCCCCCGAGAGATTCCACAATTCCTTTAAACTCCGCATCCTCCCTGATGATCTTCAGGACAGGCCGTATCATGCCGGTATCCAGGAACTCATAAGGGATGGCAAGGTCGTAGCGTTCATTTGCCACAGGCACAAAATCAAGGCCAAGCGCTTTTGCCGAGGAAAGAACAGCCAGCCCGGTATCGGCAAGACCGGTAAGGACAGCAGACGCCACAGACATATGGGTATACTCTTCTCTCTCGTACCCTTTGACCAGGGAAGGAGCGATCCCGATCTCCCTGAGATATTTATCGAGGAGGAGCCGTGTGCCCGAGCCTGACTGGCGGTTCATGAAGATGACATCGTCCCTGGCAAGGTCTTCAAAGCTCTTTATATTTTTGGGATTGCCTTTTTTAACCAGAAAGCCCTGCTGCCGGTATACAAGATTGACCAGCGCCATTTTCCGGCCTTTGAAAATCCTGGTTATGAAGGGCACATTATACTCTCCTGTCTGCTCATCAAGGAGATGTGTTCCTGCAAAATGCGCCTCCCCTCTTTTGACGGCCATCAGCCCCCCCATTGAGCCGACGTGGGCCGAGGAGAGCGATAATCCCGGGTAGTTCTTTTTGATACTGTTCGCAAGTATATCCAGGGTATTGTCATGACTGCCGATGCATACGACCGTATTTTTTATCTCGTTTCTGCTGCGCATGAGTTCGACTTCCACTTCACTTCCGGCCCTCAGACCCTCTGATCCGGCTGGAATTTTTACAATACCATCAGCCCTTACCAGGGACATGAGCAATCCGGCGCCCCGCCCAACCGGGGTGGCAATGTGTTTGTCCCCGACAACCCCGACTTTAACCCGTATGAATTCATCAACCCCCAGCGGGGATGCCAGCTGCCGTGAAATAACGGCCCTCACACATTCCTTTCCATCTCCGGCAATGCCCAGGAGCTTTTCTATTGCAGGTTTTACGAAGGCCTGGAAGGTAAGGTATGCGGATACGGGATAGCCGGGAATGCCGAAGACCGGCTTGTTCCTGATAAATCCGGCAATAAGAGGTTTGCCGGGTTTCATCGACACGCCATTTATTACCACCTCTCCCAGTGCATGAATAGCCGACAGGGTATAGTCTTCAGAGCCGCGCCCTGAGCCTGCATTGATCACGATGATATCGGACACCTCTGCCGCCCTGAGCAACGCTTCCTGAATGTCTCCCGGGTCATCCCGTACAATGCCGAACCGCCTGGTATCGGCGCCTGACTCCCGTGCAAGCCCTGCGAGCACATGAGAATTGTATTCTATGATTTCAGGCGGTTCAGGGGGTCTCTCCCTTACCACATCGGGCTCAATTATTTCCGTTCCTGTCGGAATTATGGCTACCACCGGCCTCCTTCTTACGGGTACCGTCAGGTGACCGCTTGCGAGCATGGCCCCTGCATCAATGGCCCGTATCGCATGGTTTTCGGGGATGATAAGTTCCGTAGCAACGAGGTCTTCCCCGATGGTCCTGACATGCTGGTAGGGCGTGGCCGGGCTGTAAATTTCAATGCACTCATCTTGATCTTTCCCCTGTATTCTGTCCTCCGGCTTCCGTATCCTGTTGACATCCTCGATCATGATGACTGCGTTAAACCCCTCCGGCATGGGGTCTCCCGTATCCACGTACAGGGCATCCACCCCTGTTTTGAGCAGGCAGGGGGCGGTCTCCGATGCGGTGAAGGTATCGGCAAACCGGACAGCATACCCGTCCATTGCCGCGGAATGGTAGAAGGGGGAAGAGTATTTTGCGAATACCGGCGCAGAGGTGATCCTTCCCTGCGATTCGGCAACAGCGATTTCCTCCGATGGAAGGCGGCCGATCCCCAGGGAATCCATCCTGCTGAAAAAGAGATCGCGCGCCCTTTCAGGAGTAACACTATCAATAAAAACCTGCTTCATCATTTTATCCTACAATGATTCTCTCCATTATCTCAATATGTCCCGCTGCCTAACTCTACAAGATCTGAACCAGGAGTACGACATTCAGGGCCGTTACAATCACCGCAATGATCCCTACCAAGATATTGTCCGGACCTGAATTTGCGAATTTCCCCATCACCTTTTGAGAGGAAGTAAGAAAAAAGAGTCCGAAAATAGTAAAAGGAAGCTGGATGCTCAATGCAATCTGGCTCCACAGGATGCCCTGGAAAGGGTCTTTGAGAAAAAATATAACACCAAGGGCTCCGGCCAGGGTGATAAATATTCCGGTACGGGAATGGTTGTCTTTCAGGTCCAGGGGTTCCTGGAATATCCCTGCATAGATGCTCCCGCCGGCCATAGCTGCAGTAATAGAAGAGGCCAATCCCGCCAGGAGCAGGGCAATTGCAAAAACAACGGCAGCAGCATTTCCCAGGAGTGGCCTTAAGGTGTTCTGGGCCTGGGACAACTCGGACACAGCGATCCCCTCCGAGTGAAATACCGATGCCGCGACCAGTATCATGGCGCTGTTGATCGCCCAGCCGATCAGCATGGCCACAAGGGTATCGGCGAACTCGAATTTCAACTGCCTGCTGATTATCTCATCACCTTCCAGGTCCCAGCGCCGGCTCTGGATGACCTCTGAATGAAGGAAAAGATTGTGAGGCATAACTACAGCGCCGAGCACGCTCATGATCACAGGAAGGGAGTTCCGGGGGAAAGACGGGCTGACCCATCCCTTCAGCGCCGCTCCCCAGCCGATATGGACAAGGCTGAGTTCAAAAAGAAAAGAGACCCCGATAAGGGACACAAAACCGATTATCCATTTTTCCATTTTTTTATAATTGTTGGAAAAGAGCATAAAGGCGGTAAATCCCGTGGAAAGGACCGCCCCTATGTTCAGTGGCAGTCCAAAGAGCATATTCAGCCCGATAGCAGAGCCGAGTATCTCAGCAAGAGCAGTGGATACTGCTGCAACGACTGCGCTGAAAAGGAACACCCTGCTGACCCGTCTCTTCATGAATTTCGTTGCAGCTTCGGAGAGGCAAAGCCCTGTGGCTATCCCCAAATGCGCGGCATTATGCTGGAGGACAATCAACATCAGCGTCGAAAGCGTTACCATCCAGAGGAGGGTATACCCGTAGCCGGAACCGGCGGCAATATTGGCAGCCCAATTGCCCGGATCTATAAAACCAACGGTCACCAGGAAACCGGGACCTATGTACCTGATCAGCTCAAGTCCTATTGATTTTGGGATGTGGCTGGGGGCCTTTGTTTTCAAGGGCATACAATATTGTAATCTATTTTTGGCCCATCCGGTATATTTCCCCATACAGGGTTTTCGGAGGAGGACAACGAGACATGAGGAGTGCCCCTAAAAAAAGCGGGAAAGAACGGATCTTTCCCGCTTAATCATTCGATGTGCTGTCTAGAGCAGCCGGGACTCTTTCTGAGGGAAATCTACAACTTTTGTTTCGTCTTTCTGAATGTGAGAATGCCCCTCGAAAATACCGCCTTCGGCAACGGACAGTTTTTTCGTATAAATGTCGCCCGACAGCTGGCCTGTATGTTTTATCTCAATAAGCTCATCAGCCCTGATATTTCCCTTTGCCGTGCCGCCTATTACCGCGCACCTCGCCTGTATATCACCGGTAATGGATCCGCTTTCACCGAGCACAACCCAATCGGCATTGATGTTCCCCTTAAACTTTCCGTCAATCCTTAATGTCCCCTGAACCGTCATATCACCGTTCATTTCCGAATTGGCGCCGATAAGGGACTCAAGCCTGTTACTTTTCTTGAAGAGCATATTTTGCCTCCATGATGAAATTACGAGGATTTACAGCCTTGCCCAGATGCCACACCTCGTAATGGAGGTGGGGCCCCGTGGAATTACCGGTGGAACCGGAGTAAGAGATAACGTCTCCCCTGCTGACTTTCTGACCGATCCTGACAAGAGTAGAACTGTTATGAGCATAAAATGTGGAATACCCCGAGCCGTGCTCTATGACAACCAGGTTCCCATTCCCGCTGCTCCACCCGGAAAAACTGACAATGCCTGCGGCTGTGGCCCTTACCGGGGTCCCGGATGGGATCGATATATCCAGCCCGGAATGGAACTCAGAACCGCCGTAGCGCGGGTTCTCTCTTTGACCGAATTCCGATGTTATTCTCCCGGTTGCAGGCCATCCCCGTGGAGTCGCCATATATACGTCCTTCTGCGCGCTGAGGAATTCCCTGATCGATCCGACGGTATCAATCGTCTGTTTTATCTGACCTTTCAGCAGATTCATATCAATGGAGCCGGCGTCCTGGAGAGCCACTTTGCTGTCGACATTCTCGAGTATCTTGTCTTTATTTTTAAAGGACAGTATCCTTTCAAACTCTGTTTCCGCTTCTTTCAGGGTGGTTATGGTTGCTTTCAGTTCGGCAAACTGAGCTGTATAGAAGCTCAACTTCTTTCTCATATGGTAATACTCAATCGTGTTGACGGCAGCGGATACCACATATATTGACCCGACCAGCCACAATACCACTGATGTGAATACCCCTATGGATGGAAGCTTTATATTGATTGTTCTTTTGCCGTCATGCGGGATAAGCATGATAGTGACCGGGGTGAACAGCTTCCTGAGAAATTGTTTGAGCTTATACATAACGCAGTGCTTCTTTACCGCCTTTCTGTATAAATCCAATATGATATGCATCAAACCCATATTGTTTTATTAGCGAAACGGAAAGTTCAGAATCTTTGGTCGGTACTACTATAACATACCCGATACCCATATTGAAGGTTTTTTTCATATCAGCATCAGGAACATTCCCCAGTTCCCTGATCAGGCGGAACACCGGGGGCACAGGCCATGACCCTTCTTTTATACACGCAGTCAATCCGTTTCTCAGGATCCTCGGCACGTTCCCGGTAATTCCACCGCCGGTGATATGCGCCATGCCCCTTGCTTCCACCCTTCCCTTTAAGGACTGAACAGCCTTTACATAAATCCTGGTGGGTTTAAGGAGTTCTTCCGCAACGGTCATGCCCAAGGCATCAATCCGCTTATCAATACTAAACCCGGCTGCATCAAAAAAAACCTTTCTTGCCAGGGAATAGCCGTTGCTGTGCAGCCCGCTCGAGGCTATCCCGATAAGGGCGTCACCGGCTTCAATCTTCGAGCCGTCGACAATGTCCGGCTTGTCGACAACCCCGACGGCAAAGCCTGCAAGGTCGTATTCATCTTTCCGGTAGAACCCGGGCATCTCGGCCGTCTCTCCACCGATCAGCGAGCAGCCTGACTCTCTGCAGCCTTCCGCAATGCCTTTCACCATGTCCCGCGCCTTCTCCGCGTCGAGTTTCCCGGTAGCAAAGTAATCGAGGAAAAAGAGGGGCTCAGCGCCAAGGGTAAGGATATCATTGACGCACATGGCCACAAGGTCAATCCCTACCGTATCGTGCTTGTTTGCCATAAACGCAACCTTGAGTTTTGTGCCTACCCCGTCAGTCCCGCTTACCAGGACAGGCTCTTTGTATTTCCCGATATCCAGCTTGAACAATGCGCCGAAAGAGCCTATGTCCGTCATTACTTCGGGCCTGAATGTCTTTTTCACAAGCGGTGAGATGAGGCTTACAAACCGGTCCCCTTCGTCAATATCCACGCCTGCTTTTTTATATGTCAACTCTTCCATATCTCTCCTTCATGATGGGGCAGCAATTCGTTTGAGGTGCGTATAAATTACCATATCAGGCCAGGTAATTTCACCCTTATTGTTTAAGCGCTTTCTTTATAGCAAGCGTCATAAGAAAGGAGACAAACAGATGAACAGCTTTACAACCCCCTGCCCCCTTTCTTAAGGGGGAATATCGTATCTGATTCCCCCTTAAGAAAGGGGGAGTAAGGGGGGTGTTTCTTTCCTTTCGCCATTTGCTTTAACAAAGGCATAATAAAAGTACAGGGGGCAGCGCAGAAACAATGCTGCTTCTCGTGGCTGTATTTGCCGGGGAATTAGGTGCTGCGGAATATTTTCATACTGATATCCATCGCCCTCGCGGAATGGGTCAATGCGCCGATGGATATTATATCAACCCCTGTTTCAGCAATGGGCCTGACAGTGTCGGGATTCACGTTTCCTGAGGCTTCGAGGACAGCCTTGCCTTTTGCCGTCTTCACGGCCTTTTCCATGTCCCGTAAAGACATATTGTCCAGCATGATAATGTCCGCCCCCGCAGCAAGGGCGTCTTTTAATTCGGAAAAGTTTTTGACTTCTATTTCAATTTTAAGGAGGTGGTGTGCCTTTTTGGCAAGGCCGATCGCCTTCTTAACGCTCCCGGCAGCTTCAATGTGATTGTCCTTGATCAGGATGCCGTCGGAGAGGCCGAACCTGTGGTTTGAGCCTCCACCGATCCTTACCCCGTATTTCTCCATAAAGCGCATCCCCGGGACTGTTTTCCTGGTATCCGCTATGCGCACCGGCAATCCGGAGACTTTGCCGACATAAGTCCTGGTCACTGTAGCGATCCCGGATATGCGCTGAAGGATATTGAGGGCGATCCTTTCCCCGGCAAGAATACTCCTTGTCCTGCCTGAAAACTCTGCGATGATCCCGCCTTTCCTGATCCCGGCCCCCTCCTTGAAAAAAACCTTTCCCACCACATCGGGATCAAGGGTGCGAAACACTTCCAGGACAAACGGCATGCCTGCAAGGACGAGGTCTTCCTTTGCGAGGACGCGCGCTTTGGCCCTGCCTGATTCGGGAACAATCAAGGAGGAGGTGATGTCGCCGTGGCCTATGTCCTCGCGGATAGCCAGTTGTATGGTTTCTTTTACCAGGGGAGAATAGTTCAGTTCCTTCATCGTCTGCGTAATTCCGGCTTTACCTTTTCCTGAAGAGCGAAAAGAGGCCGAATATGCCGCCTGCCACAGCGCCCAGTGCGAGGGAGGAACGCCAATCCAGCAGGGTCGTAACCGTACCGTTTATATTCCTGCCGAGCATGAGGATTGCTGCATTATTGTTGGAATGAATTTCATTGGCAGCCATAATGCCGACAGCGCTTTTGTTCGCTACGATCTCTGAAGCCGCGACGGAAACAGGGGAAAAGGAAAAGTTCAGGTTCGTGACATTCCCGGCGGTAAGGAGCCCTATGCTCTGGTTCAAGGACAGGTTTGCGCCTCTCATCAGGAGCGCAGCCCCCTGGGTGACCTCTACACGCTCCCCGTCTATGCTGAGCGCCCCCACCTGCTGCAATTCTATGTGTCCGCCTTCCACCGCCCTGACAGTACTCTGCCGTATATTGATGAATTCGGCTTCCACCAGGTCAAGATCTTTTCCTTCTATGTCCATCAGTTCCTTGTCCATGCCGTTATCCTCCGTTTTTTTCGATCGATTCCAAAAGTTTCATGTTCTCTTCGATCTTCTCTCTTTTGTTCACGAGATCGCTGAATTTCGCCTTGTCCTTTTCGAGCACGGCTTTGGGAGCATTATTTATAAAATCCTCATTGCGGAGTTTCTTGTTCAGGAAGCTGAGGGATTCATCCAGTTTCGCCATTTCCTTGAAGAGCCTGTTGATTTCATTCTTGATATCAAGCAACCCCTCTATAGGAACATAAATTTCCATCTCGTTCATTACGGACACGGCAGAGCCTTTAAGCCGCTCCACTTTACCGCCTATACGTATCTCTTTGCACCGGGTCAGTTTTTTCAGCGCGTCCAGGTTGCTGTTCAGTACAGCTTCAGCTTTTTCAGTCAGGGTCTTTATATCGGCCTTGATCTCCAAGGAGGGTGAAATGTTCAGTTCTCCCCGTATGCTCCTGATGCCTGTTATTGCATTGATCACGTATTCCATGCTTTCCTCCGCAGCAATAAACCGCGGCAGTCCCGAGGGATACCGGGAGAGCATGATCGAGTCCTCTTTCCCGAACACATCCTTCCATATCTCTTCCGTAACAAAAGGCATAATCGGGTGCAGGAGCTGGATGCTCTTTTCGAGCACGAAGAACAGGCAATTTACCATTGCAGTCTTTCCCGTGCTGTCCTCCTGGTAGAGGACGGGTTTGGAAAGTTCCAGATACCAGTCACAGAACTCATGCCAGACAAAATGATAAATGCTGTTTGCCGCATCATTGAACCGGTAATCTTCAAGGTTTCGGTTCACCTCATCGACGGTAAAGGCCAGCCTGCTCAGGATCCATTTGCTCGCAAGGTCCGGCTCCATCCCGGCGGGGGGCTGCTTTGTCCAGGACTCTTCATTCCTTATGATGAATTTCGTGGCATTCCAGAGCTTGTTGATAAAGTGCCTGTACCCTTCCAGTCTCTCTTCCGAAAACCTTACATCCCTGCCCTGGGCAGCAAAGGCGGCGAGGGAGAACCTGAAGGCATCCGCCCCGTATTTGTCTATCATAACCAGCGGATCAATAACATTGCCCTTCGACTTGCTCATCTTTTGCCCTTTTGCATCCCGGACAAGCGCATGGATGTAGACATCCCTGAAAGGCACGTCTTCCATAAATTTCAGTCCCATCATCAGCATGCGGGCCACCCAGAAAAAGATGATGTCGAACCCGGTAACCAGCACGCTGGTAGGATAAAAAGTCTTCAGGTCCTCTGTTTTATCAGGCCAGCCGAGCGTTGAAAAGGGCCATAAAGCCGATGAAAACCAGGTATCGAGCACGTCGGGATCACGAATGATATGCCTGCTTCCGCAGGAAGGACATTCGGCAAGGTCTTCTCTCCGGCAGAAAGGAGTGACGCTCTTTGACACATGGATGATCTTCGAATCCCTGATGATCTCCTCATGACTGAACCCGCTCTTCCTCAATTCAGAGTAAGTCCCCCCATTCACTACCCTGCCGTTCCCGAATTCGACGGGTTTGTAGAATATATGCTCGATCAGGTCGCCCTGACAGACTCCTTTATCGTTGCTGCACTCGGGACAATACCAGACAGGAATCCGATGGCCCCACCATATCTGCCGTGAGATGCACCAATCCTTGATGTCCCGCATCCATGCGTAATAATTATTGTCCCATGAATCGGGGATAAACCGTGTCTTTCCATCTTTCACGGCCTGTACCGCTTCTGCTGCCGGGGATTCGATCCTCACGTACCACTGGATGGTCAGGAGGGGTTCTATGACGGTTTTGCACCTGTAGCAGTGGCCGACGGAATGAACGTGTCTTTTTTCACTTTCCAGCAGGTCCTCGTCTTTGAGGTCGTTGATTACCGCCTTCCTGCATGCATACCTGTCGAGCCCTTTGTATTTTTCTCCGGCCTCAGCGCTCATCTTCCCGTCTTCCGTAATGACGCTGATGGAAGGGAGTTTGTGCCGCTTGCCCATGGCTTCATCATTGAAATCATGTGCAGGAGTGATCTTTACCGCGCCTGTGCCGAAAGCGGAATCCACGGCAGGATCTGCGATTACCGGTATTTTTCTATGAGTCAGGGGAAGGTTGAGAACTTTTCCGATGAACTGCTCATAGCGCGGGTCCTCGGGGTTCACTGCAACTGCCGTGTCTCCAAGCAGCGTCTCCGGCCTTGTTGTAGCAACCGTAATATAGCCGTCTCCGTCTGCCAGCGGGTATTTTATATAGTATAATTTGCCTTCGGTTTCCTCATATTCCACTTCGAGATCCGACAGGGCGGTATGACATCTCGGGCACCAGTTGATGAGCCGGTTGTCACGGTATATCAGCCCCTCGTCGAAGAGCCTTACAAAGACCTCCCGCACAGCCCTGGACAACCCCTCATCCAGGGTAAACCTTTCACGTGTCCAGTCGCAGGATGCGCCGATTTTCTTAAGCTGGTGGATTATCTTTCCCCCGTATTCCGCCTTCCATTTCCAGACCCTGCCGATAAAAGCGTCACGCCCCAGCTCATACCTGCTGATGCCCTCTTTGGAGAGTTCCCTTTCCACGACATTCTGGGTGGCAATGCCGGCATGGTCCATCCCGGGGAGCCACAGGACTTTAAACCCCGTCATCCTCTTCCAGCGCGCCAGGATGTCCTGTATGGTCGCATTGAGGGCATGCCCCATGTGAAGAGAGCCCGTAACGTTGGGGGGCGGGATAACGATACAGAAAGGCTTTTTCTCAGGATCGGGGTCAGGCCTGAAATATCCATTGCCGTCCCAAAAGACATACCAGGTGTCTTCTATTTCCGCAGGGTTGTAATTTGGTTCCAATTTAATCATATGTCACACCTTAAGATGCCGATAGCCGCGAGCCGACAGTAAACTCGCTGTTCAAGATAAACGGTAGAAAAAAAGGCTGCCGATAAAGACAGGGGCTATAGCTCTGAAGTAATCTTCTCTATCTCTTTCTTTATTATTGTTTCTGCAATTTCAGGAACGATCCTTCCGATCGCAGCGTTCACTTCGCCTCTCAGGCTGCTCAGAAGGTCTTTTACTGCCTCTCTCGTCGCATTCTCGATAATACCGGGGGCAAGGCCTGCAACGGCTTGCTCAACAGATTCTTTTATTGCAGCGGACAGCTGGGGAGCAATATCCCTGCTCACAACCTCCCGGACTTTTTCCTGAACACTCTGCCTGATGATTTCCGTCACTTCGTCCCTGCCCGGCAATTGAATCCTTTCAGCCAGGGCCCCGACAGAAATAAGGGCGCCTTCTTCTTTCTCCTGTTTGAGCGCCTCGGTGAGTTCGTCGGCAAATCCTTTTGAAGAAAGGGCAACCCTTGCTTCATATTCCTCGTCAACTGTTTCCTGGTCCCCTTCTTTTGCCTCATGAGCTATGGGGACCTCTTCGTCCCACTTTGGTTCTTCCGACGGGGATGAGAGTATGTCTTCGGAAGTCTCTGCTGTTTCCGCGGGCCCTTCCGACAATTCGGATTCCTGCTCATGCATCCCCTCGATTGAGGGCTCCTGGACCATTGCCTGCCGTGCCGCATCAGCGTCGACCAATAATGATTTTACTTTGCTTATCAACTCCTGCGATTCAAAGGGCTTGATTATATAATCGTCTGCTCCGACGGCCTTTGCGTATTCCTCGTCAAAGGGTTCGAAGGCGCCGGCCAGGAGTACCACGGGAATATGGACAGTAGCAGCATTATTCTTGATTTTCTCGCATAGCTGATACCCGTTCACCTTAGGCATCTCGATATCGGCAAGGATGATATCAGGGGCATAGGATTCAAAGATTTCGAGGGCCTGCTCGCCGTCGTTCACCGCCTTGATATCAAAATTTTCATGGACGAGGACGAGTTCAACGACCTTCTGGATCGTAAGACTGTCATCTGCCAACAACAACCTGCGCTGCATGCTCATAGTCTGTCCTTTCACCATTCCCGGCGGTTAATAATCCACAAATTTTAGAGGTATATCATAAATTTGTCAAGATTTTTTCTTGCTTCTGTAATCTTCTATCGCCTTTTTAAGGGCATCTGCTCCAAGGTTGGAGCAATGCATCTTCTGCGGCGGAAGTCCCCCCAATTCCTGCGCTACCGCTTCCTTTGATATGCTCAGGGCCTCGTCAAGGGTCTTGCCCTTGATCATCTCGGTAATCATGCTGCTTACCGCAATCGCGGCGCCGCACCCGAAAGTCCTGAATTTGGCATCAACGATTTTGTCATCTTCAATTTTAATATAGAGCTGCATGGCGTCCCCGCAGGTGGGATTTCCCTCCATGCCGACACCGTCCGCATCAGGCATCTCTCCCACATTCCGGGGGTTCATAAAATGGTCCATTACTTTTTCGGAATACATGATTTAACCTCCATATTTTTATAAATCCGAAATCCGAATATCTAAATTCTAAATCCAAAACAAATCCGAAACGGTTTGAAGCATTTGAATTCAGACATTGTTTAGGATTTGGCGCTTAGTGCTTCGGATTTGTTTCACGCTGTATAGCACTTCGCCCCCTCCCCTTCTCCCCATCCCTTTCCGAAAGGAGACATCTCACGCAGCCGCTTTATGATTTGGGGGAATTCATCAAGGAAGCGGTCCATATCCTCACCGGAGTTGTCCATCCCGAGGCTGAACACAATAGAGCCCTGCGCCAATGCCGTGGGCACGCCCAGGGACAGGAGCACCGGAGATGATTTGAGCGCCTTTGATGAACAGGCCGAACCGCTGGCAGCGTATATCCCCTTCATCGAGAGCATGAGCAGCATCGCCTCTCCCTCGATGAATTCAACGACAAAGCTCGCATGGTGGGGCAGTCTGCTGTCAGGATGTCCCGTAAGGTAGACATTCGGCACTTTCAGCGCGCCCTCTGTCATCCTGTCCCTCAACGCCGTGCAATGCTTTACCTTTGCTTCCAGTTGATTTTTGGTAATCTCGGCAGCTTGTCCCATCCCGACTATGGCAGGAACATTTTCCGTTCCCGCCCTTCTGCCGCCTTCCTGAATGCCTCCGTAAATAAGGGGCACAATCCTCAACCCTTCTCTGACATAAAGGGCGCCTGCCCCTTTGGGCCCGCAAAACTGGTGGGCCGCCATGCTCATAAGATCGACGCCGAGGTCTTTTACATCAACAGGAATGTTCCCGACCGTCGCCACCCCGTCCGTATGCACGATGATGTTCTTTTCCTTTGCGATCTTCACAATTTCCTTTATGGGTTCGATTGTCCCGATCTCGCTGCTTGCATGGGCTATGGAAATGAGGACCGTCTCGCCAGTGATGGAGTTTTTGACCGTATCGGGATCAACTGTCCCGTATTTGTCCACCGGGAGATAGGTGACTGCAAAACCGCTCTTTTCCAGAAATCGCGCTGAATTCAGTATGGAGTGGTGTTCGACTTTAGAGACCATGATATGCTTGCCCTGATTCTGCCTGGCAAGGGCTATCCCCCTGAGCGCAAAGTTATTCGCCTCAGCGCCGTTTGCAGTAAATATCATGGTTGAGGGCTTCGCATTTACCAGGGCGGCAACCTTGGCCCTGGCCTGCTCTATGGCTTCCCTTGCTCTCATCCCCAGGTCATATACACTGAGGGGATTCCCGAAATCATCCTTGAAATAAGGCATCATTGCATCCAGCACTTCAGGGTGCAGCGGATTCACGGCAACATGATCAAAATAGCATTTTCTCATACTATCTCCTTTGTAAGACAGTAACTCTAACGACAGTAACAAGTTACAAGTAACTCTAAAGACAGTGACAAGTAACAAGTTAAAGACTAAAGACTCCAAAAACTCGTCACTTGTCACTCGTTACTGATAAGGTTACTGTCGTTGGTCTTTCTCACATAGAACTTGTAATAATCATCATCTTCATCTATTCCGATGAACTGGTTTCCGGTCTTTTCACACCACTGGGGGATGTCCTCCAGCGCTCCATCGT
>JAJZPZ010000194.1 GCA_021847795.1 Nitrospirota bacterium | reverse complement strand
ACGCCATGACGCTCCCCTTCAGCAGACCGCTGACTGATCTCAAGAAATTACTTTAACGGAGGGAAACACAATGAAAATGATCAGAGCATTTATCAGACCTGAAAAAGAGCAGGAGGTAGTTCTGGCGCTGGAGGGCGCCGGGTTCCCCTCGCTCACTAAGCTGCCGGTATTCGGAAGAGGTAAACAGAAAGGCCTTCAGGTCGGGCCGGTGCATTATGACGAACTTCCGAAAACACTCATCATGATGGTTGTCGAGGACAGAGATGCGGACAAAGTCATAAACCTTATTAATGACAAGGCGCGGACGGGGTTCGTAGGTGATGGAAAGATATTCACCAGCCCTGTGGAAAACGCCTATACCGTGAGAACAGGGGAGGCCTTACTATGAAAGAGATTACGGCAATCATCAGGAGGGACAAGCTCCAGGAGACAAAGAAGGCGCTCGATGAGCTGGGGTATCCCTCACTGAGCATCCAGAGCGTTGACGGAAGGGGAAAGCAAAGGGGCGCGGTCTGCGACAACGATCTCGACCCGGAATTGCCCGATAAATATTGCATGTCCGTCAAATTGACCGCTACTCCATCGACATACGCACTTGAGCATACCTTGCCGAAAGTTGCGCTTTTCGTGCCGAAAAGAATGCTGACCATGGTTGTGCCTGATGACGTTGTAAGCAAGATCGTGAAGTCGCTGATCAAGATCAACCGGACCGGCAAGACAGGGGACGGAAAGATATTTGTCTCCCCCATAGAGGATGCCCTGAGAGTAAGGACAGGCGAGAGGGACGGAGATGCCATTGCATAGGGAATTCACATTAAACCACAGAGAGCACAGAGGAGGATAAATTCTAAATCCTAAGCACTAAATCCTAAACAATATCTAAATTCGAAATTCAAATTCCCCAAACCGTTTCGAATTTCGGTCATTGGGATTTGTTTCGGATTTAGAATTTAGTGCTTCGAATTTGTTTAGAATTTCGATATTCGGATTCAGGATTTTAAACCCTGTGGGCTCTGTGGTGAATTTTTTCAATAGGAGGAGTTATGGCAATCATCGGATACACGCGGGGCGGACAGACCTGGACCCCGAATTTCATAGAATCAATAGATGTCGAAAAGTGCATCGGCTGCGGGCGCTGCTATAAAGTCTGCAGCAGGGATGTGCTGGAGCTTATCGAGAAGCCCTTTGAGGGCGAGGATGAATTCGGCGATGACATGGGCAACAAGGTTATGTCGGTGGCCCACGCGGAGAATTGCATCGGATGCGAAGCTTGCGCCAGGATTTGCACAAAGAAGTGCCAGCTCCATGTCCAGGCAGCAGGCTGAAGTTGACGGAGCAATAACTCTTATGAATACGGGGCGAGTGTCATGAAGGCTAAGAATAAGGTTTATATCGTCGATGTGACGAACCGTGACGGCGTCCAGACGTCACGGATTCTGCTGCCGAAGCTCTCGAAGACCATGCTAAACCTCTATCTCGACAAGATGGGCGTTTACCAGAGCGAACTGGGATTCCCTGTGCTGAAACACGAAGTGAACTATATCAATGCAAACCTGGAACTCGCAAAGAAAGGGGTCATCAAAGGGCTGAAACTGGAAGGCTGGTGCCGCGCAATTCCGGAAGATGTGGAGCTTGCCCTTAAAAACTGCCCCGGGATCGAGCATCTCAACATCTCGACATCCACATCGCCGATTATGGTCGAGGCCAAATTCCAGGGTACGAAGACCTGGAAGGGGATCGTAGAGGCCTTTGTGCAGACCGTAAGGCTTGCAAAAGAAAAGGGCATAAAGACCCTCGGGGTGAATGCCGAAGACGCCTCACGAACAGAGCTCGGCAGGCTCATCGATTTCGCGCTCGCCGGCAAGGAGGCAGGGGCAGACCGCTTCAGGTACTGCGACACCCTCGGGACCGAGGACCCCATTACCATATACGAAAGGGTCAAAAGTCTTGCCGGTGCAACGGGCCTCCCGGTGGAGATGCACTGCCACAACGATATCGGCATGGCGGTGGCTGTGTCCGTTGCAGGCGCATGCGCTGCCGTTGAAGGCGGGGTGGACGCCTATATCAACACCACGGTCAACGGCTATGGCGAGCGGGCGGGCAACTGCGACCTTGTCTCCGCAATCCTTGCGCTCACCTATTCTTCCGGCCTGCGGGACAGAATACTCCTTGATATGCAGGTAGATGCCGGCAGGGCATGGGAAATAGCCAAATACGCATCGTACGCATTCAACATACCCATTCCGATCAACCATCCCGGCGTCGGCGCCAATGCCTTTGCCCATGAATCCGGTATTCACGCGGACGGCGCGCTCAAAGACCGGCGAAGCTATGAACTCTATGATCCGGCGGTTGTGGGGAGGGGGAAGCCGGAACTGGTCGAGACGGGCAGGATTATAACCACCGGCGAATACGGCGGGATAAAAGGGTTCAGGCATGTATACGACAACCTCGGCATTCATTTCCACAACGACAACGAGGCGCGGAGCATACTCGGGCTTGTGCAGTACGCCAATCTTCACACGCAGAAACCCCTCACGGATGATGAGCTGCGGTTCATCGCAAGCCACCCTGAAATCGCGGGCAAGATACTCACAGTAAGGCCCTGACCACGCGAATGGAGAAATATGAACGTTTCAATCAGGCAGGCCAAAGCCGGCGACATACCCCGGATGTGCGATCTCCTCTCCGATCTTTTCTCTCTGGAATCCGATTTCAGCCCTGACAGTGAAAAGCAGGGCCGGGGGCTTGGACTTCTGTTGGACGACAGGTCCGGTTCATCTGCTGTGTTTGTGGCAGAGAAGGATGGCGAAGTAATCGGCATGTGCTCCGTGCAGGTATTGGTTTCGACTGCTGAAGGTGCGCATGTCGGATTGCTCGAAGACCTGATCGTCAGGAGTGATTACAGGGGCCGCGGGATAGGGACAAGGCTTCTTTCCGGTATCTTCGCATGGTGTGCTGCGAGAAGCATTTCAAGGCTTCAGCTGCTGCGAGATATAGACAACCTAAAAGCGCTGGAATTTTATACCGGCAACGGCTGGAGCGAGACCAGGCTGGCATGCATGAGAAGGTTTCTCTAAGCGCCTTTTGTTTGTTCTTTCCGGGAGTCCGCAGGCTCAGAAAACCTTTTCCATTAACGCGCTGGGAGGCCACAGGCGCTGCGGTCGTTTCGCCGCATCCTGTGGAGCGATCAGTTATAGGGCTTCTATTTTTCTCTATTTGGCAATATTGCGTTCACAGCCTGCGGATTACGCGCACAATGAAAAAGTGCGGCATGTCATGCTTCCTTCAATACCTTGAGAGACAGCTCTGCGACCAGGTCCTTCACCTTTTCCCTGTAGGCCGACATATGCGGTGTTTCAAGGTGGTTACGGAGGGCTTCAAGGCTTTCCCACTTTTCGATAACGGTCACAACGTTTCCATCCAAAACCTGCGGCGGCAGTTCGGCATCGATATCGACTGCCGGAAAATATTCGATGCATCCCTTTTCTTCTCTGACCCTCGGCATATTGGCCTTAAATATTTCGAGAAAATCGGGAAGGCTCCCTGCCCTTACGCGGATCGACGCAATTACATTTATCATCATTGTTTCCCTTTATTGTTTACTGTTTTATGATGCTCTTCCCTATAGAGAAGGCTTCCCCGAGATATCCGCCGGTTTTATGGTAGCGGCGCGCCTCCGGGCTGAAGATTAGGGGCCTCAATTTTTCGATGTCGGGGACCCCTTTTTCGCTGAGCACGGATTCATCTGCCTTGGCATCAAGGATTTCTCCGATAAATTGCGTGTGCAGCCCGATTTCTATGACATGAATTACCTTACATTCCAGGACCAAGGGAAATTCCTTCACATAAGGGGCATCGACTATTTCACTTCTGACCGGGGTAAGTCCGGTAGCTGCAAACTTGTCCTCGTTCCTGCCCGAAACCGATCCGAAATAATCGGCTTCCCTGGCATGCGCTTCAGACGGAATGCTCAGGGTAAAAGCTTTTCGGTCCGTAATATTGCCGTAGCTGTATGTCGCTTTCCTGAGGGAAACCGCTACACATGGGGGCTGAGAACAGCAAATCCCTCCCCAGGCAATAGTCATAACATTCGGCTTGCCTTCCTTATCGTATGTGCCCACAACCCATACCGGCGCCGGATAAAGCAGCGTTTTCATACCTAATGACTTCTTCATCGTATTATCCTCCCAATCCATACTCGGAATTATCGAATTTCTGCGTCTGCATTTTCAATTTTAGCATGAATGTTAGGGCAATGGAATGGGGTGTGGCGGGGTTGCATTCGTGCATTCGGCTCTGTTGACACAAATGAATAAACGCAAGCCCGGGTAGTGTCTCAGTTTGCCCCAAAGCCTTTCTGATGCGATGAAGGGCATATTCATATCAGGCCAGGTTTTGTAGTACCGAAATTCCCCAGGTGGTTTCAAATCAGGCCATAAGCCTGGTATGAAATACTTTTAAAGGGCTCGCCGTAAAGCCTTTGGGGCAAACTGAGACACTACCGCAACCCGGCCTGTTTTGTTCTTTACTTTCCAAATGATTGTGATATGCTGAAAATATAGGCTGCATTTTGCATACACAACCTGGCGGCCTGTCAACGATGAAATTGCGGGGTCCCCTGTATAGCTCCCCTCCTATTTCAGGAGGGGTGTCCGAAGGACGGGGTGGTAATTGAATGAAAACTCATTTCCCCATCACCAACCACCCCTGCCCCTCCTTAACCAAGGAGGGGAGCTTCTGACAACAGAAACAAGTGTGACAACGTACTTAGCCGTCCTCTTCACAGCATAATGCACGGGCAGTGAGGTCCGCGCCGATAGGGACGAGGGATCTATTCTGTGAATATATCAAAAGCAGGTTCGCTGTTCTCCCTGCGATGAGGTGGAAATGAATACTGAAATTATCCGGCGAAGCGGGCAACGCAGCATATTGCAGTCCTCTCGATCTGAAAGGCGGTATTCTGCAGGGCAATTGTTCCTGATTATTGTGCTTATCCTTTGCCCGGCGCTTTTGCTCTCCCGGCAGCCTGCATATGCCGGAGAGCCGACGGACCAGCTAAAGCAATCAGTAGATGCCGTCATAGAGACCCTTAAAAACAAGGAGCTGAAAAGACCGGGCAAAGAGGCGGAAAGAAGGGCGGAACTGCGGAAGATAATCTATGCCAGATTTGATTTTCATGAAATGGCAAAACGCGCGCTTGCCCTTAACTGGAGGAAGAGGACCCCTGAGGAACAGAAAGATTTCGTCCCGCTCTTCGCCGATCTCCTCGAGAGTACCTATCTCAAGAAGATCGAGAGATATCATAATGAAAGAGTTGTCTACGGGGCGGAATCCGTAGATGACGGCTATGCCACGGTGAAGACAAAGATCATAACCAGGGAGAACACCGAGGTCCCGGTGGATTACAGGCTTATGAAAGAGGACGCGAAGTGGCTGGTATACGATGTGACTATCGAGGGAGTGAGCCTGGTTGCAAA
>JAJZPZ010000193.1 GCA_021847795.1 Nitrospirota bacterium | reverse complement strand
TTCTTTCTGTGTCGCGGATCTCGCCTGCAGCAGATTCCTTGCTTCTTTCGAGTTCTCCGATCGTGCCGGTTATATTTGATATTTCCCTTTGCAGGGATTCTGTTTTTTCTCTGTAGGAGGCAATGGTAAGCCTCAAGTCGGTAAGATGTGAACGGGACTCTTCGTATCCTGCCTTAACTGAAGCGAGGGAATTCTGCATGACTGTTATCCCCTCGTTTATGGTATCTCTCTCTCTTTCCCTCCGGCTGATCTCCTCTGTTTTTGCGTCCATAAGTGCCTTGAGAGATTCTTTTTCTCCTGCAAGGGTCGAGAGTTCGGTGTCCAGAAACGAGAGTTTCCTCCCGTATCTTTCCATGTCATCTCTTTGATTTGTCAGCGAGTGGTCAATAAGGGAGACTTCTTTTTCAATATCGATGATTGTATTTTCAGCGCTCCGCAGCGATTCTTTCACTCCGGCGAGGGAGCTGTTTGAAATGCTCAGTTCCTCCTCGGCAACCCTGATGACCGATTGCTGCTCCTCGATCATCTGCTGGAGTTCCTTAATTTCCCGTTTTCTTTTGAGGATGTCTTTCCCCTGGCCGGCAAGTATAATGCCGTCCCGGTCCAGGAATTCCCCTTCAAGGGTGGCAAAGGAGATATTGCTGAAGGCTTCGTCCTTCCTGAGTTCTATTGCGCTCCGGAGATCTTTGATGATATAGGTGTTTTCCAGGATTTTGCGTGCTGTGGACTGAAGCCCGGTATTCTCAAAAGCTATGAAGTCCGAAGCCCTGCCTATGAGGGCGTCATGAGTTACTGTGCCGGCGGGGGCGCTCTCAGTATTTGATAGCGTCCCTTCGCTAAAACCCGTATAGAGAATGGCTGTTCTGCCGAGTTGCTTTTCCTTGATAATGTCCACCGCTGACAGGATGTCCTCGATGGTGCCCAGGATTATTGAATTGACCTTTTCCGAGAGGGCTGCTTCAATTGCTTTTTCGTAGTCTTTGCCTGTATTGATGACATCGGAAAGCACTAAGCCGGAAACAGCCGCAGTGCTCTGGGATTCTGCCATGAAGTCTTTTAAGGACCTGTCGACTATCAGTTCCTTGAGCGAAGTGAGCCGGGAGGTGTTCGACGCCAGCGCCTCTCTCTCCCTTGCCAGCAGGACCTTTTTATCTTCAATAACAGCGCCTATTCTTTCAGTTTCGGCAATGAGCGCCTCGCGCTCGGACAGGAGTTCCGCCTTCCTGCCTGCTGTTGTCTTGATGTTATCTTCAGCCTCCCCGATTGTCTTCTCCAGGGTGCTGATGTTCCCTTTAATATTTTCGATGTCTTTAAGGGCAACTGATTCTCGGTAGTCAAGCGTTTCCAGGGATGATTGGAATTTATGGAGTTCATTTTTACTGTGGCTGAGATTCTCCGAGATGCTGAAGAGTTCCCGCCTCTTATCTTCAATTTCAGATTCCTTATCGCCGATGGATATTTCCATGCCGGAAAGGGAATCCTTCTTTTCCTGCAGTTCATCGGTCAGTACTGCCGTTTTGGACGAGAGTGAACCAGTCTCAAGGGTAAGCTCTTCTATCTTCCTGAGTAATTCGCCTTTTTTCGCATCGAATTCATTCTGCTGGTTTGTGAGGCGGGCAATATCCATCTTCCTGTTTTCTCTGTCGCTTTTAAGGACGGCGATCTGTTTTTCCGATTCGGATATGGCCCTTTCTTTTGAATAAAGATTGCTCTCCAGTTCGGAGAGCGCCTTTTCCTTTTCAACGAGTTCCAGTCTCTTTGTTTCTATCTGGGCCTCCATTGAGGAAAGTTCGCTTCTCCTGGAGGAGTCTGCTTCCCTGGTCTTCTCGATATCGGAGAGCAGGGATTTCAGGGAGTTGCTCAGTTTTACGTGTTCCCTCTTCGCGACTTTCAGATCAAGGCCCTTCAGTTCTTCAATCAGCCGCTTGTATCGTTCGGCCTTTTTTACCTGCCTGTCGAGGCTGTTTGTCTGGCGCTTGACTTCGTAAATGATGTCGTTTATCCTCTGAAGGTTTTGCTTTGAGGATTCGAGTTTTGACAGGGCCTCGGTTTTTCTCACCTTGTACTTCATGACCCCTGCTATCTCCTCGATAAGGAACCTTCTGTCCTGGGGTTTTGTGTTTATTATTTCCGAAACCTTGCCCTGGTCCAGTATGGAATAGCTTTTAACGTCAAGGCCTGTATCGAGAAATACATCTTTTATATCTTTCAGCCTGCACTGGTTCTTGTTCAGATAGTATTCGCTTTCCCCTGATCTGTACAGCCTTCGGGATACCACCATTTTGTCCTGGGAAGAGCTGTTGTCTCCGGAGGCGTTCCCGTTTCCGTTTCCTTCATCCCCTGCCCCGGACATGGAGAGCGTTAATGTTACTTCTGCCATCCCCTTTTGCTTGACTGTTGCCGAGCCCTGGAAAATGACCTCCTCCATCTTTTCGCCGCGCAGGCTCTTTACGCTTTGTTCGCCAAGAACCCACCTGAAGGCATCGACTACATTGCTTTTACCGCATCCGTTGGGACCGATAATGCAGGTAATGCCCTGATGGAGCAGGAAGGTCCTCCTGTCTGCAAAAGACTTAAAACCATGTAACTCTATCTGCTTTATCTTCATGGTCTTTAATTTTACGGTGGCGGAAGCGCAGGGGTCAAGATAAAAAAGCGCTCAAATTAAAACCGACAATTAATCAATAACATAATAAAATATAAACACTGAATTAATAGCATAATTAAATTTTTTTATTTGACGATTCCCGCTTTAGTATATTAGCCTTTATTGTTTAAAGCCAAAATTTTAAACTTTTTCACAAATCAAATAAAAGGAGGATTTTATGCCAAAGAAGTATGACACTCCAATGTTGGACGAGCTGGAAAAAGGTCAATTCCCGAGCTTCGTTACAGAAATGAAGAAAGCGGCAGCCAAGACTGATATGGCGGCTGATGCTCTCGGACAGCTCGAAAGGTGCTTTAAGGACAAGAAAACCCACTGGAAACACGGCGGTATCGTCGGTGTCCGTGGATACGGCGGCGGTGTTATCGGGAGATATTCCGATATTCCGCAGGATTTCCCTAACGTTGCCCATTTCCATACCGTCAGAATCAACTCCACATCTGCTTACTTCTATACCTCTAAGTTCCTGAAAGAAATGTGCGATATATGGGATAAATATGGAAGCGGTCTTACCAACCTGCACGGTTCCACGGGAGATTTGGTCCTCCTGGGGACAAAAACCGAACAGCTTGAGTCGATTTTCGCCGAGTTTTCCTCACGCGGTTGGGACCTTGGAGGTTCAGGCTCTGCTTTGAGGACCCCGAGTTGCTGCGTCGGACCAGCCAGGTGTGAGTGGGCAAACATTGACACCCTTGACATCAACTACAGCATTACCCAGGAATTCCAGGATGAAATGCACAGGCCGGCATTCCCCTATAAATTCAAATTCAAAACAGTCGGTTGCGCTGTTGACTGTAATGCCTCCATCGCCCGTGCGGACTGCTCCATAATAGGCACATGGAAAGGCAAGATCGCAATTGATCAGGCCGAAGTTGCCAATTATGCCAAGAAGGGCTTGAACATTGCCGATGAAATTGTCGGCATGTGCCCGAGCAAGTGCATGAACTACGACGACAAAGCGCTTAAGATCGATGATGCAAACTGCGTACGGTGTATGCACTGTATCGCAAAGATGACAAAGGCTTTAAAGCCTACCGGCGAAAAGGGCGCAACCATTCTCATCGGAAGTAAGGCCCCCTTTGTTATCGGCGCAACCCTTTCATGGGTCATCGTTCCGTTTATCAAAATGGATGCTCCCTACACCGAGTTGAAGGACCTGGTCAGAAAGATGTGGGAATGGTGGGATGAGCACGGAAAGAACAGGGAAAGAATCGGAGAACTCATCATCAGGCGTGGTATGAGAGAGTTCCTCGAGTATATCGGTATCGATCCGGTTCCTCAGCAGGTAAAAGAGCCGAGAAGAGATCCATTCTACTTCTGGACAGAAGCAGACTTGCAGAAATAAATAAAAAAACTTATAAATAAAGGAGGAAATTATGGCAGCACCACAAAGAAGAACAGATATAGGACCACCTCATTATAAGGACTTTTTGCCGCCTGTTATCCAGAAGAATTATGGGAGTTGGAAGTACCATGAAGTAATCAGCGGCGGCACCATGGTTCATGTGAGCAACAGCGGAGATAAAATATGGACAGTGAGAGTTGCCTCTCCGAGGCTTCTCAGCACGGACACAATCAGAGACATGGCTGATATAGCTGAGAAATACTGCGGCGGATATATCAGGTTCACCACCAGGAACAATGCTGAGTTCCTCGTTTCCGATGAAAAGAATATCGAGCCGTTGCAGAAAGAACTCAAGCAGAAAGGCTATCTGTCGGGCGGTATCGGCTCAAGAATCAGCAATATCGTTCACACTCAGGGATGGGTACACTGCCATTCAGCAGCTACCGATGCATCCGGTCTTGTTAAGGTCATTATGGATGACCTGGCAGACTATTTCACAACCAAGGAAACTCCTAACAAGGTAAGGATCGCAGTCGCATGCTGCACCAATATGTGCGGCGCTGTCCATTGCTCTGATATCGCTCTTGTCGGTATCCACAGGAAGGTCCCGAGGATTGACCACGACAGCATTAAGAATACCTGCGAGGTGCCTTCGACGATCTCTGCTTGCCCGACCGGCGCCATCAGCCCTGATCCGGCAAAGAAGAGCCTCAAGATCAACGATGATAAGTGTATGTATTGCGGAAACTGCTACTCCGTATGTCCGTCGCTCCCGATTTCCGACCCTGTAAACGACGGTGTAGCAATTGTTGTAGGCGGTAAGGTGGGAAGTTTGAGGAGCAATCCGAAATTCTCCAAGCTTGCTGTTCCCTACATCCCTAACAATCCGCCGAGATGGCCTGAGGTCACCACGATTGTAAGGAAGATCCTTGACACATATATTGCAGGCGCAAAGAAGCACGAAAGAGTCGGGGAGTGGATCGAAAGAATAGGCTGGGAGAAATTCTTCGAACTTACCGGATTACCGTTCACTTTCCAGCACATCGATGACTTCACAATTGCCAGAGAGACATTCAGGACAGCATCTACATTTAAATGGTAAGATAGCTTCCATACATAGGTCCATCGGGAAGCATGTAATACATGCTTCCCGATGGAATTTATAAACTGTTCAACTGCAAAGAAGGAGAGGTGCTAGATGGAAAAAGAAGAGGTAAAACAGAAAATATACGCTCTGGTGGAAAAGTCTGTTGGTAAGAAGAAGCTGAAATCAGGCGATATCCAGAAGGCAGTTTCTGCAGATGCCGGCATTACAAGGGATGAAGTAAAGGATGCATTGAGAGACCTTATAGATGAAGGGAAACTTATATATACTTACTTCGGCGGTAGCTTCGTGGAGATTCCACCGCAGCAGTAGTTTCCTTGTTGAGAGAGTAAATAAAAGGCAGGCCACCAGATAAGGTGCACTGCCTT
>JAJZPZ010000023.1 GCA_021847795.1 Nitrospirota bacterium | reverse complement strand
CAAGTGGCAATTAAGGCAGGTGTCTTCTACATAGAGGGGGGCGATATAGCGCAGGTACCGGGAGTTGTCGACTGTATCTATTGCCAGAAGTTCTTTTGTGCCGCTTTTTTCAAATTGCAGGAGCGCCTTTTTTTCGAAGGCATCAGGTGCGTTTTCAGGGTTTGTAAGCTTCAGGCTGGTGATGTGGAACCAATAGGCGCCCTTGTCTTTTGCATAGCGCGAAAGCTCTTTGGTGACCATTGCAGGCGTTTCTTTCACATATTTTCTCCCCTGCGCCGAGATCTCGGAGCCCTGGAGATAGGGGGCGGCTTTTGCCCAGGGGAGTTTTTCCACAAAGATCCCCCCATGGTCGGATATCCACTTCCGGGTAATTACCGTCTGCCTGAAAATCGCCCGTGCTTCGTTTTCCACCTGCCCCATAATGAGTTTTTCCTGGTGATGGGCAATGACAAAAAAGGAGATCCCGAGGGCCGTGATGAGGGTTGCACTGCAGCCTATAATAAATTTAAGATTAAGGTTCAGGGTGAGAACCTTGTCTTTCAGGAATGGTCTTTTCATATAACGGTGCTTGCCTGAATATGTTTATATGGAAGTATACCATACTATGCTCCGTTAAACAGATGTCCCCGGGCTGGTCCTGCCAGGGGGGCTTATTTTGAAATGTGAATAAATACAGCAAGATGTAGTATAATGATTGAATATATTTGAAAATCATGGAAATATGCTCATTTTGTCATGAACCTGCATCTCGATGCACGTGTTCCCTCGGGTGAGGGCATGTGTGCCCCCTGGACCTGGGGGAACCATACTGTCCTGTGTGCAAGCCTGCCCCTGCGGAGGCGTGAGCCGGGGCCGGCTTTCAGGATGGTTTTTCAATCTGAGCGGGAGAGTTATGGATAAATATAATGTGGAAGTGCCTGTGGAAGAGAATAAAAAGCAGGAACCGATAGAGCAGTTCAGGCGGTTTCTGGTAAAGGCGGACATGGTTTTCCATGTGTTTGCTGCGCTGCTCCTGCTCGGGGCGTGTACGTTTATTTTCTATTATGCGCTTCTGAACATCGTGCACCCGTCCCGTGAATCCATCATACATCTTGTGAACGATGTGCTCCTTGCGCTGATCATTCTTGAACTCCTCTGGACCGTGATCAGGTTCCTGAAAAAACAGAAGTTCATTCTCGGGCCCTTCCTGGCAATCGGCGTCATCGCTGCGGTAAGGAGGATCCTTTTAATAGAGGCACAGACGTCCTTTATGGAACAGGTTCCTGTTGAAAAGCTCTACGAGATAGGGCTGAGCGCTTTTGTGATCCTGGCCCTGATGGTTGCTTACTACCTTTCCGTCAGGGCGCAAAGACTGGAATAATAGAGCCGGTAAAGCGTGATGCGTAATGCGTGATGAGTAAAGGATGAAAACAGAACAGGGCTTGAACATGACAAGAAATCGTGTGCTGATGGTTTTTTTCTTTGTCGTTACCCGTTACGCATCACGCTTTGCGCATTACGGTCGTTAAGGAGGAGGAATGATGGCGGAAGAGCATTCGTTTGACATCGTATGCAATGTGGACATGCAGGAAGTGTTGAATGCAGTTACCCAGGCGATGAAGGAGATCAGCCAGAGGTTTGATTTCAAGGGAAGCAAAAGCAACATAGAGCTTGATAAGGGCAAGGGCGTGATTACCCTGACTTCCGATGATGAGCAGAAATTGAAAAGCGTCATAGATATCCTCCAGTCAAAACTGGTGAAGCGCGGGGTGGCGCTGAAGGCCTTGACGTATGGAAAAACAGAGCAGGCGGCCGGGAGCACGGTACGGCAGCCCGTAACGCTCCAGCAGGGCGTTCCCCAGGAGAAGGCCAAAGAGATCGTAAAGGTCATAAAGGATATGAAGCTGAAGGTGAATGCCGAGATCCGGAAGGACCAGGTGCGCGTAAAAGGAAAGAATATCGACGACCTCCAGCTGATTATGGCGCGGCTCAAGGAAAAGGATTTCGAAATACACCTCCAGTTCTCCAATTACAGGTAACCCAAAGGCTGAAGGCGGAAGGAGCAAGGTTGCAGTTAAAGATAACTCTTTGTTAAAATGTTAGCCGATTTTTGTTTTCAGGGGGGTGACGAATATGAAAGGACATACGGCGATCATAACGGGCAGCGGCCGGGGCATCGGCAAAGCCATAGCGGAAACTCTTGCAAGGCGCGGAGTCAACATAGTCATTGTCGACGTGAACCTCGATATCGCCAAGGAAACGTCGTCGGAAATGGAAAAGCTGGGGGTGAAGAGCATTGCCCTGAAAGCCGATGTCTCTAACTCTGCGGATGTGAGCGGCATTATCGACAGCGCAGTAAAGGAATTTGGTAAAATAGAGATACTTGTCAATAATGCCGGGATAACAAAGGACGGGCTCCTGCTCAGGATGAAAGAGGAGGATTGGGACGCGGTCATCAATATCAACCTGAAAGGCACTTTCCTCTGCTCCAAAGAGGCGGTGAAAGTAATGGCAAAGCAGCGCTATGGCAGGATCATCAACATCGCATCCATAGTGGCGTTCATGGGCAACCCCGGCCAGGCGAATTACAGCGCCTCCAAAGCCGGGATCGTCGGCCTCACAAAGACCGTTGCCAAGGAATATGCGAGCAGGGGCATTACGGCGAACGCCGTTGCTCCGGGCTTTATCACAACGGCAATGACGGATGCGCTTTCCGAAAACGTAAAGCAGGAGATGTTCAAGGCGATTCCGATGAACAAGTTCGGAACAGTTGAGGACGTTGCCGCTTCAGTTGCATTTTTTGCCTCACCTGAGGCAGGGTATATAACAGGCCAGGTTATGCATGTTAACGGCGGGATGTATATGTAGCTTGATAAATTCTAAATACGAAGCGCCAAATTCTAAAAACTTGAATCTAAAAAAAACAGTGTGGAGGTAAATAATGGTAGATGTAAAAGTAAAGGAGATTATATCAAAGCAGCTTGGAGTTGATCAGTCCGAGGTGACCCCTGAAGCATCCTTTGTAGAGGACCTCGGGGCCGACTCGCTGGATACCGTTGAACTGGTAATGGCGTTTGAAGAGGCATTTAACATCGAGATTCCCGATGAGGACGCCGAGAAGATAGGGAAAGTAAAAGACGCAGTAGACTATATTTCCAAAAAAGTAGGATGATCGAAAATAGAAGAGTTGTAATTACCGGGTTAGGCCTTGTCTCTCACCTTGGTATTGGTGTCGATGCGTCATGGAACGCTGCCCTGCAGGGCAAGTCGGGCATCGGCCCCATAACGCAGTTTGATGCGTCCTCCCTTCCGGTGCGTATTGCCGGAGAGGTCAGGGGTTTTGATCCCGAAAAGTATATTGAGCCCAAAGAGGTAAAAAAGATGGACAGGTTCATCCATCTTGCCATGGCTGCTGCAACCATGGCGGTCGAGGATTCGGGGCTCAAAATAGACGAGGGGAATGCCGAGCGGATAGGGGTTGTTATCGGCGCCGGCATGGGAGGCTTGCCTGCCATCGAGCGTAACCACAAGGCCTTTCTGGAAAAAGGGCACAGGAGAATTTCGCCCTTTTTCATCCCCATGGTCATCATCAATCTTGCAGCGGGGAATGTTTCCATTAAATTCGGGGCAAAGGGGCCCAACTCTTCAGCGGTCACCGCATGCGCCACCGGCAGCCATTCCATAGGGGATGCCTTCAGGATCATTCAGAGGGGCGAGGCGGACGCCATGATTGCAGGGGGAACTGAATCGGTAATCACTCCCCTCGGCATCGGCGGCTTTGCCGTTATGAAAGCCCTGTCGACCCGCAACGACGCCCCTGAAAAGGCCAGCAGGCCCTTTGATACGGAAAGGGACGGCTTTGTCATGGGAGAGGGCTCGGGGATTGTGGTCCTTGAAAGCCTTGAGCATGCGCTTGCCAGGAATGCGAATATATATGCGGAGATCGTGGGCTACGGCATGTCGAGCGATGCCTATCATATATCCACGCCTGCGCCTGGAGGTGAAGGGGCCGCGCGCTGCATGAAGGCGGCCTTGAAAGATGCAGGGCTGCCGCCTGAAAAAATCAACTATGTGAATGCCCACGGCACGTCGACGAAGTACGGGGACGAGCTTGAAACCCTGGCGGTCAAAGCGGTCTTCGGTGATCATGCCTACAAATTGTGTGTCAGCTCCACAAAATCCATGACCGGCCACCTTTTGGGCGCCGCGGGAGGGGTCGAGGCGATATTCCTGGTCCTGGGCATCCGGCACAGCATGGCGCTCCCGACGATCAATCTCGACAACCCTGACCCTGAATGCGACCTTGACTATGTCCCTAACAGTGCAAGACAGATGGACATTGATTATGCAATGTCCAATTCCTTCGGCTTTGGTGGAACAAATGCCTGCCTTATTTTTGGAAAATACAAAGGAGCTTGAGAATTCTTTAGGGTACGCGTTTAAGAACAAAAAATTTTTAAGCGATGCCCTTACCCACAAATCATTTCATCACGAGCATTCCGACAGGACCTACAACTATAATGAAAGGCTCGAATTCCTCGGCGATTCCGTATTGGGCCTTATCATAGCCGAGATACTTTTCCGGCATGAGGGCTTGTTTACGGAAGCGGACATGTCCAAAATGAAATCCTACCTTGTAAAGGAATCGGTGCTCTTCGAGATGGCTTCGAAGCTGGCGCTGGGGCGGTATTTACGGCTTGGAAAAGGGGAGGAATCAACAGGCGGGCGGCAGAAGAAGTCTGTTCTTTCAAACGCCCTGGAGGCGCTCGTAGGCGCAATCTTCCTGGACAGTAATTATGGGGAAACCAGGGATGTGGTCCTGAATCTTTTCCACGAAAAGATCCCGTATATTATTTCCAGGAAAGAGGCCTATGATTTCAAGAGCGAGCTCCAGGAAAAGTCACAGAGCCTCTTTGGAACCCTGCCTGAGTACAGGATCGTCAAACAGGAGGGCGAGGAGCATAAAAAGACCTTTACCGCCGAGGTGTACATAAATAAAGAACTGTACGGAAACGGTACAGGGAAGAGCAAAAAAGAGGCGCAGATGGCTGCTGCGAAAGAGGCGCTGGGTCGGCTGGAGCGCCTTTAAAGCACGGTTTATGCACCCAAGTCCGGGGTGCTGCTGATCTTTCCCGTGGGCATCCGCTGTAAAGAATGGAATAAAAGTGCCTCCTGAGGTAAAAAACATAGGGAATAAATACTCAGGTATGGAATAATTACAGAGTTTCCCTGAAATGCCCGAAATAAAACACCCACTTAATACAATGACATGGTTCCTTTTACCCCCATGGCATTTTTTTTGCAATTCAATAGGGCTTGAATATGGGGTAGTGTCTCAGTTTGCCCCAAAGCCTTTCTGATGCGATGAAGGACATATTCATATCAGGCCAGGTTTTGCAGTACCGAAATTCCCCAGGTGGTTTCAAATCAGGCCATAAGCCTGGTATGAAATACTTTTAAAGGGAGCGCCGTAAAGCCTTTGGGGCAAACTGAGACACTACCGAATATGGGATGACCTTGAATGAAGGAGGCTTGATATGAATGCACTGGTTGCGACATCAGATCATTCGGGCAGCATGAGGACATCAGAAAGGGAGAATGTACTCTTACAACTCGTTACCTTTATGCTCAACAGCGAGGAGTACGGGGTGGACATTCTCAAGGTGCATGAGATCAACCGGATGAAAGAGATAACCAAAGTCCCCAATTCCCCGCCCTATGTAGAAGGGGTGATCAACCTCAGGGGCAAAGTGATCCCGATCGTAAACCTCAGGGAGAAGTTCGGTCTGCCCGGAAAAGACAGCGACGAACATTCACGGATCATGATCATGGACATACGGGGAGTCACCATGGGGCTTATCGTGGACTCGGTCTCCGAGGTGCTGAGGATTCCCTCAAGCATTGTGGAGCCGCCGCCTCCCATGTCGACCGACAGGGCAACGGAATTCATCATGGGAATAGCCAAACAGGAAGACAGGCTCATCATCCTGCTCGATATCGACAGGCTTTTCGGAGATACCGGGGCGGCTCTGCTGGAAAACAAGGGGGAAGTGGCATGCTGAAAGATATAAGCATCAGGAAAACATTGAGGGTTGTAACCATCTTCATTCTGCTGAGCATGGTTTTATACACCGGGATTATAATCAAGAGACTGACTGATGAAAACAAACAGCTGGTACGGCTGGACAAAGAAATCTCCGTAGTGCTGAACAACACCCACGGGATGAGATATTACCTCTCACAGGTGCAGCAGTTTCTGTCGGACGCCGCTGCTACCGGGAACCGCGAGTCTTTGAAGGAAGCGGACCGTGCTGCCGCTGAATTCAGAAAGCATCTCGAAAAAGCGCTCCGGGCCGATACGGTCCCTGACCATATTCAGAAACTGAAAGCATTGGGTCCGGAGTTCGAGGCCTTTTATACCTCCGGCAAGGAAATGACAAACGCCTACCTTGAAAAGGGCCGCGGCGAAGGCAACAAATTAATGGAGGACTTTGACCGGACGACTACCGAACTCACAGGGGCGGTGTCGGATATAACGCACATCCATGTCCAGGCAATGGGGACAAACCTGGGCAAAGCGGTTTCCGGCAATGAGGATACCAGAATGCTTGCTGTCATGGTCGGACTGTTTGTCGCAATTATTTCGGCAGCCGCCCTTACCTGGCTCTCCAACAAGATCAACGCACCCTTGAGCAAAGCAGTCGAGATTGCGGATACCATTGCAAAGGGAGATCTGACCGTAAAGATAGAGGCAAACAGTAAAGATGAAACAGGACAATTGCTCGCCTCCATGAGGGAAATGGCGGACAAAATGAAAACAATCATAGCGGAGGTCAAATCAACTGCCGACAACGTAGCCTCTGCAAGCGAGGAACTGAGCGCCAGCTCGGAGCAGATGTCCAGGGGTGTAGACGAGCAATCCGGCAGGGCATCGCAGATTGCGACTTCATCGGCGGAAATGTCACAGACCGTAATCGACATAGCGAAGAACGCCTCCAATATCGCGTCCTCTGCAAACGACACGACAAAGGTAGCGCAGGACGGAGAGGGAATTGTAAGCAAATCGGTGGAAGAGGTCAGGGCCATTGCCGCGACAGTGGGCGAATCAGCCACCCTCATGACCTCTCTGGGGGAGCGGTCAAAGCAGATAGGTGAAATAGTGAGCGTGATCAACGACATTGCAGATCAGACAAACCTCCTTGCCCTGAATGCGGCAATAGAGGCGGCGCGGGCCGGGGAGCAGGGCCGCGGGTTTGCCGTTGTTGCCGATGAGGTAAGAAAGCTGGCGGAGAGGACCGCAAAAGCGACCTCGGAAATAGGCGGGATGATCAATGCCATCCAGGATGAAGTGGAAAAGGCTGTGGTCTCGATGGATGAGGGGACAAAGAGGGTGAATGCAGGGGTTGAGTTAACGGCCCAGGGCGGAGATGCGCTGCACAATATCGTAAGCAGCGTCAACAACCTGCAATCCATGGTCCAGCAGATAGCGTCGGCAACGGAAGAGATGTCCACCGTATCGGAGCAGATCAGCGGTGACATCGAGACCATAGCCTCGGTCTCCAAGGAGACGTCCGGCAGTTCCGGCCAGATCGCCCATGCAGCTTCCGACCTGGCAAGCCTTTCGACTAAACTGACGGACATAGTACGGCAATTCAGATTGTAAAGCTTATGTGAATATTGTCCGGAGTTTCGGGAAGCCTGCCCTGCTTTGCATGGTGTGTTCATCGTGCTGAACAGGGCAGGCTTTTTTTGAGGGCGGAAAAGTAACGACGCCTGATCATATATGTATGGGCCGCTAACCTCCATCCCGGCCTCCACAAAAGGTATGTTAAAATGATGGAACCCTGACTATGGCTGACCGACCGGCTATCCGGGACAGTACGGGGAAATACTATGAATGATATTACAACATCGGCACGGTATCGGCAGTATGTCCTGCTCCTTCTCCTTGCCGTCAACCTGCTTAACTACATTGACCGGCAGGTGCTCTATGCTGTCTTCCCCCTGATCAAAGCGGACCTCGGGCTGTCCGATACGGCGCTCGGTCTTCTGGGGAGCGCCTTTATGCTCTGCTACATGATCTCCGCCCCTTTGCTCGGATGGATGGGGGACCGCATGAACCGCGCACGACTCGCATCCGCCGGTCTTGCGCTCTGGAGCCTTGCTACAGCAGGTGCGGGTTTTGCTTTTGGTTACCGCATGCTCTTTGCCGCACGGACCCTGGTCGGTGTCGGCGAGGCGAGTTTCGGCACCGTATCGCCCGGCCTTCTCACCGATTATTTCCCACGGGAAAGGCGTGGGCGCATCCTCTCGTACTTTTATCTGGCTATCCCTGTCGGAAGCGCCCTGGGATACCTCCTCGGCGGGCTGATCGGGCATTCCCTGGGGTGGCATGCCGCATTCCTCATTGTAGGGGGGCCTGGACTGATCTTTGCGCTGCCTCTCTTTTTCCTGAGGGACCCTTCACGGAAGGGTACGGACCTGGGCAATGGCGCAAGGGCAACAGCCGGAATGAACAGCTCCGCAGGAAAAGGGTATCTCTCTCTGCTGAGGAACCGGTCATTTATAACCAATACGCTTTCAATGGCTGCCATGACCTTTGCACTCGGCGGACTGGCCCAATGGGTCCCCACCTTTCTTTATCGTATGCATGCCCTCGACGTTGAGAGGGCGAACACGTTGTTCGGCGCTGTTACAGTGGTGTCCGGGCTGTCCGGCACGCTCATGGGGGGCCTGCTCGGAGACCGTCTTCAGCAAAAGAGCGGCAGGGGCTATCTGGTAATCTCGGGCTGGGGTTTTCTCCTGGGCGCTCCTGTTGCTGCATATGCCCTTATGACGCCATCTCTCCCCGGCTGCTTTGCAGCTATTTTTGTTGCGGAATTTCTCCTGTTCCTGAGCACCGGACCTCTGAATGCGGTGATCGTCAATGTGACCGGCCCGCAGGTGCGCGCTATGGCCTTTGCTGTAAATATTTTCTTCATCCATGCACTGGGCGATGCTATCTCACCCACAGTATTGGGTTGGCTCTCTGACCAGTGGGGATTGAGGACTGCGCTGCTCATCACGCCGCTCGCCCTTGTAGCGGCCGCTTTCTTCTCTTTTTTCTGCACCAGGTTTATCGATGATGACAGCGCCTGTGCAGTGCAATGAGAATGCTTTCAGGGCCATCCCGGGTATCAGATTTTCTGCTTTGAAACCGAGTATGACTTTACACTGACATTGACGAGGTAGTTCTTGAACCTGATCGTGAGGTGTGACTGATACCACAGGGGGGCCGGGTTCTGCACACTTTCTCCTGCCTCCTGCTTGCCTTTTACCGGCGAGTCATACTCTATGCTCAACTCTTCGCCGTTTTCAAGCTGGATCGTCTGTGCAACAGGCAGCAGGGTCTCCTTGTTGATCACTACCTTTCTGTTGTAGCTTTTAAGGAGATATGCGCCGTCTTTTTCCTGCACGACATAATCCTTGATATTCCACCACAGGAAGCTGTTTTTCAGGCCGTCGATTAGGACGATGCTTTTATTTTTGTCGAGCTTCGGCTTGCTCCTGACAATGCCTCCCTCCTCATGTACCTCTCCGGCCAGAAAGCCGAGATAATAGAGCCTCATGTTCAAGGCATCTTCGGAAAGGTTGAGAAAAGCATCACCGCTCATGGTGTGTTCATTTTTTGCATATTCCACATAGAGCACTGCTTCAACAGAGGAGATTTTCCTGAGTTCTGAAAGCATTGTGTCCAGCGGAATGCCCCCATGGGAAGGCTTCTCCGCATACTTGGGGGCGCAGGAGACGAAAGACAGAAGGCAGAAGACGGAAACCAGGGACCGGACAAAAAATGAAAAATAAGGCCCTGGTCTTCTTTCCGCAGTCTGTCTTCCGTAGTTTGGCGTCTGCCCCCTGTATTCTGACATCCGGTCTCTACCTCCTGATGTGTTCAATGGCCTCTTCGACATTTTTTACTCCTGTTATGGTCAGTCCGAAATCGGTTTTTAATCTATCCGCGGTGTTCTTCGGAACGATCACCTGCTTAAAGCCTATCTTCGCGGCTTCTTTCAACCGGGTCTCTCCCTGTGCCACTGCCCTCACTTCACCGGACAGCCCCACTTCTCCGAAGAGGCAGGTCTTCTGCCCCACCGGCGTCTCCCTGAAGGAAGAGACAATGGCTGCGATAATTCCCAGGTCAGATGCAGGCTCCACAACCTTGAGCCCCCCCACAATATTCGTGAACACGTCCATGCCGCCCAGCTGGAGTCCCGCCTTTTTTTCGAGAACGGCGATCAGGAGGTTTACCCTGTTGAAATCAACTCCCATGCTTGTTCTCCTCGGCATCCCGAAGGTTGTGGGAGATACCAGGGCCTGCACTTCCACGAGGAGCGGGCGGGTGCCTTCCATGCTCGCGATAACGGCGGAACCCGAGACATCAACCGGCCTTTCCGAGAGGAACAGCTCGGAGGGGTTGTCTATTTCGCCGAGACCGTTGTCCGTCATCTCGAAGACGCCTATCTCATTAGTGGAGCCGAACCTGTTTTTTACGGTGCGGAGAATGCGGTAGGGGTGGCCTCTGTCGCCTTCAAAGTATAACACGGTATCAACTATATGCTCCAGGACCCGCGGCCCGGCAATCGCCCCTTCCTTTGTCACATGGCCTATAAGGAACACGGGGACCTGGGACTTTTTTGCATAGATCATCAATTTTGCAGCTGACTCCCGTATCTGGCCCACAGAGCCCGGGGCCGACGACAGGTCCCCGGTAAATATGGTCTGTATTGAATCGATAACAAGTGCAGTGGGCTTCATGTCCCTGGAAACCTCTATGATATTTTCGACCAGTGTTTCGGGAAGCAGGATGATGGAATCGGAGTTGATGGAAAGGCGTTCAGCCCTCAGCTTGATCTGCTCGGGAGATTCCTCTCCCGATACGTACAGGACCGTGCCGGAAGTTTCGGATATCTTTGCCAGCGCCTGAAGAATAAGAGTGGATTTCCCGATGCCGGGGTCTCCGCCTATTAGGATGATGGCACCGTCAACGAGACCTCCGCCCAAAACCCTGTCAAGCTCTTTTATGCCGATTAGCCGCCTTTTTTCCCTGCCGCCCGAGACCTGGCTCAGGGGCAGGGCTTCGGCTGAAGCCCCCTGTGCTCCGGGGGACCTCAGGGATTTGGGGGCCTGCCTTTCCTCGGAGAAACTGCTCCATGCTCCGCAATCAGGGCATTTGCCGAGCCACTTGGGACTTACATGTCCGCAGGACTGGCACTGATAAACGGTTTTTATTTTAGACATCTTTTTGCCCTCGCTTATAAGTCTTATTCGACTTATAAGCCCTATTTTCTAGACTTTCAGCAGCCGCATTCCCCTGCCGATAGAATAAGCATTCCTTATGGCTTTGCCGACGAACTTCTTTGCTTCTCCGACTGCATCCGCCACATCCGTGCCCTGTGCCAGAAGCGCGGTGAGGGCAGCAGAAAAAGCGCACCCGGTACCGTGGTATTCGCCTTCGATCTTTTTGCCGTAAATGCGACGGAACCCCTTTCCATCATATACAAGTTCCAATGTTTTCTCTACTGTGCCGGCTCCCGGCAGATGCCCGCCTGTTATGACAATAACTTCCGGCCCGAGCCGCTTCAAGGCCTTTGCCGCCTTTTCCATATCTTTTTCATCCGCTATCCCGATGCCGGAAAGCGCGGCCGCTTCATTGATATTGGGCGTGATGACCCGCGCCAGGGGAAACAATTCTTTTTTCAGGATGTCCAGCGCCCTGCCTTCCAACAGGCCCGCCCCTGTCGACGACAGGATTACAGGGTCGATAACGAGGTTCTGCAGCCTGTGTTTCCTGACAATCCTTGCCACGGACTTTATCGCCTCCCGGGAGAAAAGCATCCCTGTTTTTACGGCATGAGGCATGATATCCTTTAGAAGGGTATTCAGCTGCGCGTCCAGGAATTTCCCCTCAACTGCTGAAACCGAACTTACCCGGAAGGTGTTCTGGGCGGTAAGCGCGGATATCGCAGAAAGGCCGTAAACGCCGAAATGACTGAAAACCCTGAGGTCTGACTGCACCCCGGCTCCGCCTGTAGGGTCGGAGCCTGCTATGGTAAGGGCTATTTTCATGTAAAGTGTTTTATTATATCAAGATGTCCTGGATATTGACAAATCTATGTGATTTCTATTATTTTATAAGACTTAATTTGTTGCATGTACTATATCGAGAAAATACTGAGGGAAGGTGTATAGATGAAGACCACCAGATTTGCCAGGAGAGATGAAATTGACCGCAAGTGGTATGTTGTGGATGCAAAGGACCAGGTGCTCGGCAGGATGGCATCAAGGATTGCATCATACCTGCGGGGAAAGCACAAACCGGTATTCACGCCGAATGTCGACACAGGGGATTTTATCATTGTCGTCAATGCCGATAAGGTAAAATTTACCGGCAATAAACTTACGGACAAGAAGTATTACCACCACACGGGGTACATCGGTCACATTAAGGAAAAGAGCCTTAAGGACAGAATGAATAATGAGCCTGAAAAAGTGATAGAGGATGCTGTATGGGGAATGCTTCCCAAGAACAGGCTCGGCAGGGCCATGATCAAGAAGCTGAAAGTATATCGTGGAGCCGAACACGGCCATACTGCCCAGAAACCGGAAGTTTTAGAAAATTTGATATAAGGAGTATGTGAATGGCTGCGATAAAATACAATTCAACAGGCAGAAGAAAGAGATCCATCGCAAGGGTTACCCTGGTGCCCGGCAAAGGCAATATTACCATCAACGAAAGGGAGTTCGAGAACTATTTCCCCAGGGAGACCCTTAGGATGATCATCAGGCAGCCCCTCAACCTCACCGGTACGATCGGCAAATATGATGTTGTCGCAAGCGTTAACGGAGGCGGGTTGAGCGGACAGGCAGGCGCTTTGAGGCATGGGATTGCCAGGGCACTGGTTACTGTTGATGCAGACCTGAAAACTAAGCTGAAGAAAGAAGGGCTCCTCACCAGGGACCCGAGAGAGGTCGAAAGAAAGAAGTACGGGCAGAAGGGCGCAAGAAGGAGATTCCAGTTCTCCAAGAGATAATACAAGCAGTTTGTTGAGAGATACTGAAATAAGGCCTGTTCGTCGAACGGGCCTTATGTTTATCGTAAGGGGCTGCTGATCAAACCAGGATAGATGTGCCCCAAAGCCTTTCCGACGCGATAAAGACATATTATCTCCCGGCCGGTTTTGCAGTACTGAAATCACCGGGGTGGTTTTTCCATAAGGCTATAGGCCCGGTATGAAATACTTTATACGGTATCGCGGAGAAAAACTTTGGGGCACATCTCCCCTGTCCTGTATGCACCATTAAGCGAATCTTATAAAACGTAAAGAGGAAGATTATGTTGAAAACGGCAATTTGCGGCGGAAGCGGGTATACAGGGGCGGAACTCCTCAGGCTCCTTTTGTTGCATCCTGAAGTGGAAGTGACTGCTGTTACCTCCGAGAGGTCTGCGGGAAAACGGGTCACGGACCTTTTCCCCCATCTCCACCGTTATGCCCACTTGATTTACGAACCGCTGGACAAAGAGAAGGTGCTCGAAAAAGCGGACCTCTTTTTTATGGCCCTGCCCCATGCCGCATCACAGGAGGCCGTGGATTACTTCTTCAAAAAGGGCGGGAAGGTGATCGATCTCTCGGCAGACTACCGCCTTGCAGATGCAGCAGTTTATGAAGAGTGGTACAAGACCCCCCATAACCATAAGGAAACGCTGAAAAAGGCCGTATACGGCCTTCCTGAACTCCATCGTATGCAGATTAAAGAGGCGAGCCTTGTCGCCAATCCGGGCTGCTACCCGACCAGCGCCATTCTCGGCCTTTCCCCTGCAATAAAAGAGGGAATAATAGATGCTGAGAACCTTATCGTTGACTCAAAATCCGGGACCTCCGGCGCGGGGCGGAAAGCGGATGTTGCTGTTGCCTTTTGCGAGGTGAACGAAGGCTTTAAGGCATACGGGATCGGGGTCCACAGGCATACTCCCGAGATAGAGCAGGAGTTATCGGGAATAGCCGGGAAAAAACTTACCATCAACTTCACCCCCCATCTCGTGCCCATGGACAGGGGGATCATCTCCACGATGTATGCAAAGCTGGTTGAGAAGGCCGACACCGCTGAAGTGCTTTCCCTTTACCGGAAAATGTATGGCCCTGAACACTTCGTCAATGTCCTGGAAGAGGGCATCTTCCCGAATGCAAAGAATGTCCGCGGCAGCAACTATTGCGATATCGGGCTCAAAGTCAATAAACGGACCAATACCCTGATCATCGTATCTGCTATAGACAACCTTGTAAAAGGCGCATCGGGCCAGGCTGTGCAGAATATGAACCTTATGATGGGATTCGGGGAAACCTCCGGACTTGAGTCCCTGGCCTTGTTCCCGTAGACCTTTGGACTAACCACGTCGGAACAGGGCAGGGATACTCCGAATTCTTAACGCGGAATCCTAAATGAATCCAAAGTCACAACATCCAAAGCCTGTTTGAGGCATTTGAGTTTGGAATTTGTTTGGGATTTGATGCTTAGTGCTTGAAATTTTTCCGTGGACCAGTGTCTTCCACGGTCGCTTAAATTATAAGTTTTACACTATGCAGAATACGGGTCAGGATAGGGATGGTGAATATCTTGTCGGAATTATTTCCGATACTCACGGCCTTGTGCGCCCGGAGGCGGTCAGTGCCCTCAGGGGCGTCCGGTTGATAATCCATGCCGGAGATGTCGGGAATGCCGATGTGCTGGAAAAACTGCAGGCAATAGCCCCGGTAATCGCCGTGCGCGGAAACACAGACAGGGGAGGGTGGGCTTTTGACCTCCCGCAAACAGAAGTGGCCGGTATCGGCGGGTCTTCTCTGTACATTCTGCATGATATACATGATCTTGATCTGGACCCTGTTGCATCAGGCTTCAGCGCTGTTATCAGCGGGCATTCGCACAAGCCTTTTACAGAGCGGCGTAACGGTGTTCTCTTCCTGAATCCGGGAAGCGCAGGCCCCCGGCGGTTTAATCTGCCTGTGACCGTTGCCCTGCTGAGGATAAAGGGACGCTCCCTGGAGCCGCATATTATAGAACTGGAAGTATAACCATAAACAACATATTGCAAAATCGGCGGCAATAAAATTATTCTATTACATGAAGAAATCATTGAGCAAAACACCAAAAGGCTTTCTCTTCTCAACCATTGAAGCGGCAATCAAGAAACCCGGCAGAAAGGACCTTGCCCTTATATGTTCTGAGCGGGAAGCCGTTGCCTCCGGCATGTTCACGACGAACAAGATCAAGGCGGCGCCCGTCAAGCTCGATATGAAGAGGATCAGGACGGGAAGAGGTCAGGCGATCATCGTGAACAGCGGCAATGCCAATGCCTGTTCCGGTGAGCAGGGGATGAAAGATGCTGCTGAAATGGCTGCCCTTGCTGCGGGCGCATTGAAAGTAAGGGACAGCAGGGTATATGTCTGCTCCACCGGGGTCATCGGCGCCCCGATGCCCATGGAGAGGATAGGCCCCAAAATACCGGAACTTGTGCATAATCTCGGCAAATCGACTATCGATGAGGCAGCTGCTGCCATTATGACTACCGATACCTTTCCTAAGGTGGTCAGCAAGAGCATGCGGATCGGCGGGAAGACAGTGACGATTTCCGGCATCTGCAAAGGCGCGGGAATGATATGCCCCAATATGGCAACCATGCTCTGCTTTGTCCTGACTGACGCCGATATAGAAAGAAAGGCCCTGGATTCAGCCTTGAAGAGCGCTGTGCGGAGATCTTTCAACCGGATAACGATCGATGGAGATATGTCGACGAACGACACTGTGCTTGCCCTGGCAAACGGCATGGCGGGAAACGAACTGATCAAAGAAAAGTCTCCTGCCTTTGCAGCCTTTACCGCTGCTTTTTCTGCAGTTGCCTATGGGTTGAGCAGGATGATCGTAGAGGACGGCGAGGGCGCTACAAAATTCGTCGAGGTAGTGGTCAAAAACGCGAAAACCGACAGCGAGGCGGAGAAAGGGGCCTTTGCAATAGCAAACTCGATGCTCGTAAAAACCGCGCTCTACGGCAATGATGCAAACTGGGGCAGGCTGATAGCCGCGCTCGGGTATTCGGGGATCACCCTTAAAGAAGAAAAAGTGGATATCCTTCTGAATGGAATAAAGATAGCGAACAAGGGACTGGCAACAGGCAGGGACAAAGAGGCGAATGAGAAGCTGAGGAGCAAAGAGATTAAAATAGTCATCGACCTCGGTCTCGGCAAGGGAGCTGCGAAGGTGCTGACCTGTGACTTAACCGAAGGCTACATAAAAATCAATGCGGAGTACAGGACGTAAAAGATAGTGAAACATTATCAGTGATGAGTCCCCCGGGCTTCCTTGCAAACGAGGGGTGCAACGACAGCCTTTTACATTACGTTAACACGCCGTTCAGAAGGTGGGCGCCATTAATTTTTTGTTGTATGACAGGTGAAACAACCGCCGGTTCCGCCGCCCCCGGCAACCATGGTCGAGTAATCCCAACGCAAGATGCTGTTATTCGGCGATCCATGCGCCCGATGGCATGAGAGGCACATAACGATCGGCCCTGTGGGGCCTGCAGGGTTAGGGTTCGTCCATGCAACTGGCGCTTCCACGCTATAATTGGTAACAGGATTATATGCAGAATATTCGCCTGATGAGGGCAGTGCTATGTCGGTCGGATGCCGTATCCAGGGACTCGATGATCCCATACCTTTTGTGCCGCTCTGCGGGCCGTGAAAAATACCATGGCAACCCTGGCAGAAGGAGGTTATGGTCTGGTTGTCTTCAAGTCCGGACCCCGAACTGTATGCAACGGTCGTCCCTTTGTAATAATTATGTTTTGTAGTGTTTGTTGTCTGTTCCCAGTCTGCATCAGGCGAGCCGGTGACGTAATCAGTGCCGCCGATAACACTATTATCAAAGGTTGGGGTTGATGTATGACCCTTGAGTGACCTGTACCATCCCCTGTCCGTATGATGGGATGTGAAGACATGGCAACCCTGGCAACCGGTTTTATCCTGGTAAGTTGGGTTCGGCGCAAGAACAAGGGATATATGACAGCTGCTTGCACAAGCTCCAGTCGTTTTACCGGGTGCTGTCGCTAGATTGTTGTCCTGTGCTGCTATGCCGTACACATTATGTCCTTTCGGATCATTGGCTGCTCCTCCCTGGGCCACCCAGTAGAAGTTACCGCCTGCAAGGGGATTCGTAGGAGCAACGGTATTATAGACAATGGGAATTCTGCTTCCGCCGATGCTGATGATGGTTGAGTTGGTTGTCGATGAGTGGCAGCCGACACAACTGGTGACAAGAAGGGTATTCTGAGGCCCCTGAAGTGAGCCGCCTGCAAGCTGTCCGCTGCCGTTCCAGCCTATCCCTGCGCCATCCCGTACTACGGCTGCGCCGTTCTGGCTGTTGTGCATGGTGTGACAGTTGGCGCAAGGGCCGGTCACTTTCGCGGAAATAAGTGATGGAGAGGTCAAAGATAAAAGGCAGGTGAATGCTATCAGAAAGACGCCATGCATCAAGGGCTTATATCGTAAATTAATGTTCATTCATATCTCCTGTCGAAAACTAACATATATTTATAAAAAAAAGTGTTAGGATTATTAGATACTTTAGAAAAAAGTAATGCAAATGTTATGCCCGAAATAACTAAAATGATATGGTAAGCTTTTGGAAAATATTAATTTATTGACTGTAGTTTTAGTAAAACCACGGCAATAAAGGCTTTGCGGCAAGGAGCAGGCAGACTATTTATTTTATCCGGAATATATTTTGTCGAAGAATGCTGATCAAGTGTCGAAATAAACGCAGGAATATTGAGTTAAAATACACAGAGCTGCGTAAAATAACGCACCCGGGCGGCAGGCACATTATAATTATAAATGCATGTAAGTGATTATTGACGGTAAAAAACAGGTAAATATAAGGAAAGCACTTTATTCATATGCAGAATAACACAATACTTATTTGGGAAGAACCTTGAGAAACTTTCTTTTACCTGCCTTGATCAGATAGCTGCCTTTTTCCAGCGTTTTGTCAGGGTTGCTGACTTTTTGCTCGTCAATGCTTACAGCCCCTTGTTTTATCAATCTTATTGCATCTCCTGTGCTCTGGGTGAGCCCGGAAAGCTTCATGATTTTGGGAAGCCAAACCTTCTCCTCATCCCATGCGAGCGCATAAACAGGGATTTCATCAGGAAGTCCTTTGTCTTTAAAGACATGCTCGAACTCATTTTTTGCATGGAGGGCGGCCTCTTTCCCCCAATATCTTTCCACGATTTCGAGTGCCAGACTTTCTTTTGCCTTTTTCGGATGGACCGCACCCGATTTCAACCCCTCTTTCAGGATGCCGAGTTCTTCATTGGTGATATGGCTGAGGAGTTCATAATATTTGATCATCAGTTCGTCGCTGATGGACAAAAGCTTTCCATACATCTCTTTCGGCGGCTCATTGATTCCTATGTAATTACCAAGACTCTTTGACATTTTCTGGACGCCGTCTACTCCCTCCAGTAAGGGCATCATGATAACTATTTGCTCTTCCTCTCCGAACTTTTTCTGCAAAGTCCTGCCCATAAGGAGATTAAAGCGTTGATCGGTTCCGCCTAGCTCGACATCAGCCTTCAGGTGAACAGAATCGTATGACTGAAAGAGCGGGTAGTAAAACTCCAGGATAGTTATGTCCTGCTGGCTGGCAAACCTTTTTTTAAAATCCTCCCGCTCAAGCATTCTGGCTACGGTTTGCATAGAGCCGAGGCTTACAATATCCATAACAGACATCTTTGCAAGCCATTCGCTGTTGAAGCGGATTTTTGTTTTAACGGGATCAAGGATTTTAAAGACCTGCTCTCTGTATGTCCCGGCGTTCTTTGCCACCACTTCTTTTGTGAGGGGCTTGCGGGTTTCTGATTTTCCGGTCGGGTCGCCGATCATCCCCGTAAAATCCCCGATCAGAAATACGATTTCATGTCCCAGTTCCTGGAACTGGCGCATCTTCTCAAGAAGCACGGTATGCCCGAGGTGGATATCAGGGGCAGTGGGATCGAAACCGGCCTTTATCCGCAAAGGTCTGTTCTCTTTATAGGATTTTTCAAGCTTGAGAAGGAGCTCTTTTTCGGGGATTATTTCTACGGTCCCTCTTTTGATTATCTCCAGTTGCTTTTCAGGTGCCAGCATGACTGATATAATAAAATTTGGAAGCTGCCGAGGTCAAATGGTAAAAGAAGTCTATGGGGTGGCGGATGTTTTTTTGCGTGATACCTGCAATAATGAAGAGATATAATAACAGGGAATGGTCCCTCGGATTTATTGCAGCCATGAGCAGAGGTGGATATGCTGACCAAGTTTTTGTTGTTTTACATTCTTTACCGGGTAATAGGCAATCCGATAGCGGCCCTGGTGGTGATCGCAGTGGTGTACCTTGCGATAGACCGTACGTTTTTCGGCTTTGTTCCTGACCCTTTCAGGGCGTTCAGGATATCCGGGCGCATAAGGGACCTCCGGAGGCTCATTGCCCTCAATCCTCACGATGCACGGGCTTTAAAGGAACTCGGCATATTAATGGCTGACAGGGGGGACTCTAAAAGTGCGCAGGGATACTTTGAAAGGGCCGCCCCCAGGATGTCCGACGACCCTGAATTCCAGTACTATCATGGAATTACTGCAGCCAGGAACGGGGACATACGGAAGGGCAGGGCCCTTATTGAGAGCGCCTTGCAGGTTTCTCCCCGGCTTAAGTACGGCGAGCCCTATCTGATGCTTGCCGAGGTTTACATCGACCGGGGCGATTTTAAAGAGGCGCTGCCGCTGCTCGGCAACTTTGAGCGGATTTACCATGCAAGTCCGAGGGGGCTGTACCAGATGGGTCTTGTAAAGCTGAAGCTCGGGATGGAGAAGGAGGGGACGGACATGCTGAAAGAAGCGATAAGAACCTTCAAGACCTCCCCCCGCTACAAGCGCAAAACAGAGAGGAAATGGGTATGGAAGGCCAGACTCCTTCTGAGAAAGGGCGCCTGAATGAGCTGCTTTCCGTGTTTGAAAATTAGTAGTATAATTTAATTAAAGATCATATATACGCTTTCACCGGAAATTACGTATAGGGTGTCCGTCCCTATACATCTGCATCAGGTGGTCCTGCAACTAAACGGCATGTGTTCTGGTTTGGATAAGAGAGGGGAGACTTTGTCTGGCAGCCTGTAATTCAGGGAGGTAGCTTATGGCTGTAGGAACCGCAACAAAGGAAATGGCCGCAAAATGCATAGATAAGATGAACTTTATGAAGGATTGGGACAGTTTCAAAAACTCGCTCCGTGAAGGGATAAATGCTGCGCGCCAGTTCGGCGCAAGCGACGAGGAGATTCATGCTATGGCGGTACAGATCGGAGACTTCCTCAATGAGAAGGTCTGCCCGTCTTCGCCGCAGGAGGAACTCCTTAAGGAGATGTGGGACATCAGCTCCAGCGATGAAAGAAAGGCGCTGGCAATGATACTTTTCAAGATGTTAAAGTAGTGGCCCAGGCACACCCCTCTCTTATCTAAGCTTCCCGAATAACCGTGAGCCGGGGGTGGTCTGCCCCACCCGCTGCTCTGCACGTTTATTTTCTACACCTTTAATGACGACCAGTACGACAACCCTTTCAGGTAGCTGAACGACTTCCTGGCAGCCTCATCGGCGCTGTAGGGGTACGTATAAAGCTCAACGGTGATAAACCCGTCATAGGAATACTTATCGAGGATTGCAAAGAGCATTTCAAAATCCATATCGCCTGTTCCCGGAATGAGATGGTAGTGTTTTCTGGAGCGGATATCTTCTATATGCACATGAAAGATCCTCCCTGCAAAAGTCTTGACGACGGTTTCAGGATCTTCACCGAGCACCTGAATATGGCCGAGATCGAGGTTGACGCCCAGAAGAGGCGAGTTTATCTCATCGATAAGGGATTCGAGTTCCCTGAAGTATTCGATGAGCAGTCCGGGTTCGGACTCCATTGAGATCCGCACATTTCTTTCTTCAGCATATCCAAGGAGTTCCCGCAGCGATTCCCGCAGGATATCCCACGACTGCTTCATATCGACCCCGGGGAGCATGCGTCCCGATGTCAGGCTCACATTGGGGCATCCGAGCGATTGTGCCAGATCAATGCATTTTTTGGAATAATCAATTCTCCACTTCCTGAGCGTGGGATCGGGATTGGCGATGGACGGCTCAAAAAGGGGGTCCCAGAATGTCCTGCCGTAATAGCCCTTTGCCGTATTCGCGCTGATGTTTGCTGTTTGTATCCGGGAGCGGGCGATTGTCTCCTTCAACTTTTTCATGTCCGAATCAGTTATTGAATAAACATAGAGGTGCGGCACATCCGCAACGAGTTCAACCCCGTCGTAGCCGATATCCGAAATTTTCTCAATCGCCTTGAATACCGAATAACGTATAAATGCATTTGTGCTGAATGAAAGTTTCATCATATTCCGTACCCCTTAAAGGCAGGCGCTGGGCAACAGGCTTATTTATCCAAGCTGTCGCCGATAGACCTGTCTTTATTTTGTTTTTGTTATGCGCCGGAGCACCCCGGTTCCCTTTTGCGGATGTGTACCGGTTCAGGAAGAACCCGGGCTGTTCGGCCTGTGCGCCGGTTATGACAGGTGGGTTGGAGGGTTGCTGCTGACGGCTGCGGCTTTCCCTTTGGCTCTTTTACAACCAACCCTGTAGATGGTTCATGAAAAAATCACATAAGGATATTATGCCGTGAAAGCTGCCGGGGTAAAGCGGAATACAAAGGATTTCCCCTTAAATCCATTGTAGGGTATGAATGAGCTGATGTCAAGAAAACTGCTAAGAAATAAAGAGATACCAGTCAGATACCGGTGCTGCAAAGATTGCGGATTACTTTTTTTTTGCGGTTAAGGGTGAAAAATCGTTCAAGGCTGCGACAATGAGTCCGAGGAACTGCATTCCTCCCCAATCGCCATGAAACCAGTTGTGCACAGCGCTGAACCAGAGGAGGGTGGTGGGCATAAAAATAGTTCCGAAAATGATTCCAGGGGTTGAGACAAGAACGCCATGAAACCAGTTTGTAGATGCCCAGAGCAGGACAATAAGAATACGGGGAACAATGAAACCGAATATGAGAGAGGAGCGTGTCATAGGGCCTCCTGAAAACAAAGAAAGCATGGAACGGCCGGATGGAATGCCTAAGAAATCATATAACAAATTTTAAAATAAAAACAAAGTGCGTTCAACGTAATAAGAAAGTCAGCGGGCCAATCTGCCGGAGAGTTAAAGGCTGTTGATTACATCGATCAGCTTTCTTAGCCTTCCGAAATCCTTGCGGTTGAAATCAACAACGAGCCGCGGCAGTTCGGAAATATCGGTCTCCTCCGCTTCCGCCGGCATCGGGCAGGACATACATATGCTGCCTCCCGGGGTAAGGATATCGGCGAACTGCGCATTGAGATCAAGTATTGCCGAGGGAGACAGGTCGGATGTCATACGGATTACCAGCTTCTTGTCCACGTACCGCTGGCTATGGTAACGACGATAAAAACGGACGATTTTCCCCACCGCGTCATCCACCGAGGCAGACTGCTCGAAAAGGGAGAAATCGGAATCGCTGACATATCCCCGTGCAAGGAGTTCCCCTTTGAAAAAATGCACCCACTGCGACCAGTAGGTGCCTCCCGGCTTGTCGACAAGAACAAGGGGCATGGGATTGCGTTTGCCGGTTTGTATGAGGGTAAGGGTTTCCATCGCCTCATCAAGTGTGCCGAAGCCGCCCGGGAAAAGGGCTATGGCGCTCGCTTCCTTGAGGAAAGCAACCTTCCTGTTGAAGAAATATTTATACGTTATGAGGCGGGGATTCCCCTCAAGCGTCGGATTGGCCCGCTGCTCGAAAGGGAGGCGGATATTAACGCCGAAGGAGTAGTCCGGACCGGCGCCTTCATTGACTGCCTGCATGATCCCTGCGCCCCCCCCGGTAATCACCATATAGCCGGCTTCGGCAAGTCTTTTGCCGAAGAGCCGGGCCATTGCATAGACAGGTTCGCTCGGCTCTGTTCTTGCCGAGCCGAATACCGTAACTTTTCTCACGTGGCGGTAAGGGCCGAAAACCTTGGAGGTGAAGCGCATCTCCTTCAGGGTGGTGTTCATCAGCTTGAGATCAGCCCGTGTATCATCTTCCTGACCGGCCTTGATCGCCGCAATGATCATCTCGCGGATGATTTCAGGGCGGCGTATGTGACCGGCCAACTCTATTAATTGATCAATCGCTTCGTCGACAGGACCGTTGGTCCTTGTAAAGTGGAGACTCATATCGGATAACCCTAAGCGCGGAAAGCATTCCTTTTATGTTTATTTCTGAAAAGGATAGGGGGATGCGGAACAGTCCCCATACCTTGAAGTATACCTATCTTCTAAATTGATAATAATACTTATCTTCTTATGTTAAAAGGCATAATCGCGGTTTGTCAAGGAAATGCGGTGTTCGGGAGAGCGGCGAGGCGCTGCGGAGGGGGGCTGCCGGAGGACATAAATGCATGGCGAAAGCTCCCGGACTGCGCGCATGAAAAAGAGCCGTTCTGGTATACTTACCGTCAGCAGAGACGCATTAAGAATTTCGGGAAAGAATAAAGTCATCAATGGAAATTCTGTACAGCGGGACTTTTCACTATAATTTACCTTCGCCGTCTTCAAAAGGCCTCGATGGGCAGTGCGCACTGGATATCGCCCGGTATGACAACGGAGTGTGCTGTGTAATGCTGACGGAAGCAAAGGGGAAACAGGCGATGTCCGTTACTAACGCCTGCGACCGGATTGCCACGCAGGTTTATGCCCGGCGCCTGGAGGATATGCCCGCGGATAAAATAGTCTGGCTGGAGCATTCCCCTGCGAGCAGGATACATAATGCGTGTGTAGACCTTGTGCAATTTTATCTTGAACCGCCGGCTGCCGGGCATCGGGTCCGCGGCAAGGACAAGAACGCCGGCTTTGTATTCAGCCGGCCCCGGTGGAAGCGTTTTTTTGAGTCCCGGCATCTTGTCCGGCTGGAGTTCCTGAAGAGCTACGGCTATGTCCTGAAGGCGCTTTGCAGTGCGCACCTGATTTTTTCGATTGAGGATGAAAACGACTTCTCCTGGCGCGTATGGGCCAATCAGGAAGGGCTTTTCATTGTGAGCGCGAACCCAGCGGCAGAACTACCTGATTGCATGCTTGATGTGAGCGGTGTATCGGAGGCGCTGAGGAAAAGGCAGCACTATTTCCGTTCAGATATTAATATGGAGGAGCAGTTCACGCGGGAATTCATGAGGGTTTTTTTGAACAAGGGGCTGTAAAATCCAAAGCGCCCCGGAAAACCCCTTTAGCGTGCCGGATCAGTTCAAATTTTTTGCAAGATCCTTTTTCGTCTCCACCAGGCTGAGTATGCTCTCTTTCAGCGAATCCGCATCCTCTTTCACGCTATCGGCTTTTGCCGCGAGCGCATCTATAATCTCCAGTGTTATCCCTTCCGCCTTCTCGTGCATAGACCTGAACTGGGAGCCGCCACCGCCTGCAACTGCAAGGACAATAAACACTATCCAGAGAACCACGATTCTTTTAAGATACTTCAACATTCCGCACCCCCCTGCTGCTTTTCTTGCATTCATTCTACCCTGCGGGCGCGATTATAAATGTGACGTGCGTCACAAAAGAGTGTTTTACAGAAAGCCGGGTTTAAGGAGCAGATTCTTGTCCTCAAGGACTTCGATTTCCCCATCTCTGATCAGCCTGTTCAGTAAACGGGTCACTGTTTCGCGGGAAACCGCCGAATAATCGGCAAGATCCTGGTGGGTAAGTTTTATGGTCAGCACGACACCCCTCCGGTCTTTTATGCCGTATTGGAGGCCCAGGTGCCTGAGCACCGTTCTTACCCTGTCTTCGGAACGGGGCAGTCCCAGGACCTTGAGCATCATCCAGGATTCCCTGAGCCTTGAACAGAGGATGGCGATTATCTGCCTGAGCACCTTGCTGTTTTTGAGAAGGTACTCCTCGAAATCTCTTCTGGACATTATCAGGATGTCCGTATCCTCCATGGCTGTTACGGTGGCGGGTGATGTCTTCCCGTCTAGCAGGGCCATTTCTCCGAAGAAGTCACCTGCCTTGTGTACGGCCAGGATATGCTCTTTTCCTTCTGACCCGACGTATCCCACTTTTACTTTTCCGGAGAGGATAATGTACATATAGTTCTGGGTGTCTTCTTCAAGGAAGATGATTTTGTTCCTGGGGAAATACTTCTCGATGAGGATATGTTTGAGATCACCGATCTCCTCTTCTGAAAGGCAGGCGAAAAAGGGGATATCCTTTACGATTTTATCAACTAATAGTTTTTTGCTCTTTTTCATAACGCTTCATAAGAAAAACCGGGCTCATCCGTCGGGCCTTCCGTTAATTTCCATTTTCTTAATGATACCATAAAGACCTGTTTCTGCTTTCCCTGTAATGCGGAGGCCGGCAGCGGAGGAGACATTTCACAACACGGGGAACTGTCCCCGGAGCACGGGTGTCCTTTTATTCCCGGCAATCAGGCGTTATAATGAAATATGCAGACAGGAGAGGACAAGGCTTGGGAGACCCTGGCAGATCTTGACCCCGAGGATGTATGTAAACGGGCCGGGGTTCAATTCAACCGGGAGTCGGGCCTCTACACGCTGAAGTCATTCGGTATGGAATTTTCCATTTTCCCGAAGGCAAAATCAATGTCCGGTACTGCCGCTGAAAGCTCCCTCCTGTTGGGAAGGCTCGCCTATTTCTTCAGGCTTTCAGTGCCCTGGTACCTGATCAGCGCAAAGGAGATCCCTTTTACGGGCAGGCTGGTAAAGCCGGCCGACCTCGCGGGAGGGCAACTCTTCTTCAGGGGCTCCCATATATTGCCTCTCGATAAAATGGCGGAAAAATTCGGTGGAAATACGGTAAATTTCATGAAAAGGGGAGGGGAACTCGGCGGGGAGCCATTGGATTATGGCGACGCGTCTTTCAGGTTCTATCCTCTGCCCAGGGTCCCTGTGATAATGATCCTGTGGGGCGCAGACGAAGAGTTCCCTGCCAGGGCCGACCTTTTGTTTGATTCCACCTGTGAACTCCACCTGCCCCTGGATATCATCTGGTCTGTTGCCATGATGAGCATCCTGATCATGCTCTGAAAACATGGATCACACATCGTACATACCAGCGCCAAAACGTAATTTGGTCCGCCTCAGGCAGATTGAGCCCGGAGATTCACTCAGTCCCTCGAAAGGATCTGCAGTAAAACCCGGGCAAGTGCGAAAAACTTTTTGTATTTCGGCTCGCTGTAATCCCTGTAGGTATTTACAAAGGGCATGAACTGCCCTTTGTCTTTGCTGTAAGCAAGGGTAACTTCGGCATAGATCCCGTCTTTTAGATATATTCTATGGGAGTAATCCTTTGTGGAAGCAAGGACCAGTTTTGCCAATGTGATGTAGCCGGGATCAAGGTTGATGTTTCTCTTGCCGCTGGTGGACAATTTCTTCTCCATATCATTGGTAAGCAGCTTGATCGCTGAAAGTTTGTCGGGCGCTATCAGGTCTTTAAAGAAAAGGAACCGCCTATGGATAGGGACCCCCATTTCTTTCCTGTAGTAGTCGGAGAAGTCCCATTCCATTGTCGGGCTTTCCATGACTATTTCCCCAATCTCCTCTTCCAGGAGTTGCCGGGCCCTGATGTGGTAGTCCTCATCGGAGAACAGCAATCCTACCATTAGGAGGGCTTTTTTAACAGGTCTCAGGTTTCCCATTATACGTGATTCGTAATATGCAGCGGATCTGAAACAGTAACGAGTGATGGGTGATGCGTGACGCGTCTTTTTCCTTCAACTCATCACGCATTACGCATTACGGCCTTTAGGATTTCTCGTCAATGAGTCCGGCGAGCGCGGTCCTTACTTCAGGAGTGTCCCACGTGATAGGACCCACGATTTTTTGTCTGATGGTTCCCTTTTTATCTATGATGAATGTTTCGGGAACACCGGTAAGGCCATACCGGCTCGAGATGTTCTTGTCATCGATCAACACAGGATAGCTGAACCCGCTTGCCTTCATGTACTCCATGGCCTTTGCAGGATCATCCTTGAAGAGCACGGACAGTATTACGAGTTTGTCATTCCCTTTGCCCGCATTGACAAGCCGCTGGATGGAAGGGTTTTCCTCCTTGCAGGAGTCGCACCATGATGCCCAGAAGTTGACAAGCACGACTTTGTTCCTGAGATCTGAAAGCTTCCATACCCTGCCTTCAGTATCTTTCAGGGTAAAATCAGGGGCTTCAAGCCCGACAGCGGCTTTTTTCGGCGAACGTCCGGAATGGTCCCTCAGTCCGAAAACAGCAGCAACCCCGAGCAACAGCATTATGAGAAGGATGATGCCTTTGTTCTTCATTGGATATACATTATAGTAGAATGCCCCTGTTGTTGTAAATAAACAAAATCAGCCTGCCGGTGGCAGGAGTTACTCCATGCACAGGCAGGCTGATAAAAAGGCAGCGTTCCTTATTGCCGGTTAGTTTACCGACAGGAGCATTGATTCTTCTGTTTCCAGGAAAGCGAGTTTATCACCTTCAAGCACGACCTTTACTACCGGGGTATTCTTGAATCTGCCCTTTATGATCTCCTCTGACAGGGCATCTTCGATTTCACGGTAAACGGCTCTGCGCATAGGCCGTGCACCGTAGGTAGGCTGGTAGTATTTATTCATCAGCCATTCTTTCACTTCCGGTGACACATCTATCGTCAGAGCATGTTCGGTCAGTTTCTTGTTTGTCTCCATGATAAGGAGGTCGATAATGGAAAGCAGATGCTCTTTTTCAAGCGGATGGAAGACCACGGTTTCATCAACACGGTTGAGGAACTCGGGGTTAAAGGTCTTCTTCAGCTCGGAAAGGACATTATCCTTGATCTTCGTATAGGTATCGCTGGAAGCCGAGCGGTAGAAGCCGAGCGGGGTTGCCTTCTCGAGAATCCTTGCGCCCAGGTTGGATGTCATGATGATGATGCAATTCCTGAAATCGACCTTCCTGCCGTAACTGTCGGTGAGCACCCCTTCGTCGAGGATCTGGAGCAGCGTGTTGAAGACATCATGGTGCGCTTTCTCGATCTCGTCAAAAAGGATGACCGCATACGGCCTTTTCCGGACTTTCTCGGTAAGCTGTCCGCCTTCCTCATAGCCCACATATCCCGGAGGTGCGCCTGTAAGACGGGATACATTGAACTTTTCCATATATTCCGACATGTCAACCTTTATCAGGGCGTTCTCATCGTTGAACATGAACTCAGCCAGGGCTTTTGCCATCTCTGTCTTTCCGACGCCCGTAGGCCCGAGAAAGAAGAATGAGCCTATCGGCCTGTTCTTGCTCTTCAGCCCTGCCCGTGATCTCCGGATGGCCTTTGCAACGGCCCTGAGCCCTTCATCCTGTCCGATTATCCTCTGATGAAGGATTTCTTCCATTTTCAGGAGCTTTTCCGATTCCGTTTCTTCCAGCTTATGCAGGGGAATTCCGGTCATCTTGGAAACAGTGTAGGCAACGTCTTCTTCTCCGATGACAGGGACCTCCTTGTTCAGGGAGTCCCTCCATTTCTTGTACTGGAGTTCGTAGGTCTTTTTGAGCTTGTCTTCCTGTGTCCTGACGGTCTGGGCCTTCTCGATGTCGTGGAGCCGCACATAAAGGCTTTTTTCCTTTGAAAGCTGTATCAGTTCAGTTTCCATGTCCCGTAACTCCTGGGGCATTGTAGACCGTTTGAGTTTTATCCTTGAGCCTGTCTCATCAATAACATCTATGGCCTTGTCAGGCAGGTACCTGTCAGTCACATACCTGTCGGAAAGCTTTACCGAAGCCGCAACCGCATCGTCATTGATCTTTACCTTGTGGTGGCTTTCGTACCTCGGCCTTATCCCCTTGAGGATCTCGACGGTCGTTTCAACGGTAGGGGGCTGGATGTAAATCGACTGGAACCTTCTTTCGAGCGCGCCGTCCTTCTCTATGTATTTCCTGTATTCATCGGGCGTTGTGGCCCCTATGCACTGCAGCTCACCCCTTGAAAGCGCCGGCTTCAGCATATTGGAGGCATCAACAGAGCCCTCGGCAGCGCCCGCGCCGATAAGTGTGTGGAATTCATCTATAAAGAGGACCACGTTTTCCGACTGGAGGATCTCCCGCATAACTGCCTTCAAGCGTTCTTCAAACTGTCCCCTGTATTTTGTCCCGGCGATGAGCGCCCCGAGATCAAGGGAGATGATCCGTTTGCCCACAAGGCTGTCGGGCACGTCACCTACAACGATCTTCTGGGCAAGACCCTCTACAACGGCTGTTTTCCCTACGCCCGGCTCGCCGATAATGGCAGGGTTGTTCTTTATTCTCCTGCCGAGTATCTGGAGCACGCGTTCGATCTCGTCCTCTCTGCCGATAACCGGGTCGAGTTTCCCCTCGATTGCCAGCAGCGTAAGATCTCTTCCGAATTCATCCAGGGCAGGAGTATTTGTTTTCCTCCGCTCTTTCTGATGGGTCTGCTGGAACTGCGGTTTTATGGCAAGATTAATGGTCAACTGGCGTGCAGCAAGCAGATTGGCGCCGAGATTCCTCAGTATTTTCCCTGCAATCCCTTCATCCTCCCTGATAAGGCCGAGAAGGAGATGCTCGCTGCCGATATAGTTGTGACCTAAAAGCCTGGCTTCCTCTATTGCAAGTTCGAGAACCTTTTTGGCCCTTGGGGTAAAAGGGATATCGCCGAAGGTCAGGAGATTACCGCCGATAGGGAGGTTCTTTTCAACTTCAAATTTGATTTCATCAACATTCAATCCCATCTTTTTCAGAATGGTGATGGGAATACTGTCTTCTTCTCTTAATATAGCTAAAATAAGATGCTCGGTGCCTAAATAGTCGTTGCTTCTTCTTTCGGCTTCCTCTTTAGCATATATTATTATTTTCCTTCCTCTTTCTGTAAATTTTTCAAACATCTTTGTTCACCTCAAAAAGCTTTTAGTCTCTAAAAAAATATTACTTTGTTTGGACAAATAATGTCAACCAAACTCCCTTACCTATCTCGTCTTGTTATTCGCGCCATGTATCCATTATTCTATACGGCATGTATGCTGATGTCGTATTCCCTTTGAAAATCCCGCCCCTTACATACGGAATCCCTCCGGAAATGCAGGTGGATCTGAAGGGCAGGATCGTGAGAGCGCCGCTTATGGGCAGGAG
>JAJZPZ010000022.1 GCA_021847795.1 Nitrospirota bacterium | reverse complement strand
AGTAAAAAAGCAGTATGGGCAGATAAAGGTTGACAGCGAAGTGGGAAAAGGCTCAATATTCACCATAAAGATACCGGCCATGCAAAAAGGATGAAATGGCAGATATACCAGACACATTATCTCCCGATCATGAGAAGGAAACAGCCAGGGTCCTTATCGTCAGTGGCCGCACGGCAAATGTTGCATCCCTGGGCGATATGGTGTCGGAATGCGGCTATTCCCTTGTAACAGCAGGAAACGGTACAGAGGCGCTGGAGCAGGCCTCTGAGGCCGCCCCGGATCTCATACTCCTTGACATATCCATTCCGGGGACAGACTGGATAGCAGCATGCAAAAAACTAAAGCAGAATGCTGCAACCCGGAATATTCCGATACTGATCATTACTGCCGGCATCGATAAAGAGTTAAAGATCGAATGTTTGCAGGCAGGAGCGAGCGACTTCATCGAAAAGCCGTTCTACCCGGCAGAATTCCTGGCAAGGGCCGGCAATTTGATCCGGCTTAAAGAACTTGAAAACGTTAATAGCAGGAACCTGTTCCTTGCAACAACGATCCGGGAAATTGAAAAGGCAAAGAAGGAATGGGTGCAGGCGCTGGACTGCATAGATGATATGGTCATCCTCACGGATGCAAGTAATGCCGTCAGGAGATGCAATAAAGCCTCCAGAGAGTTTTTTGGAGAATCTTACAAAATGATCGTCGGCAGGGACTGGAGGGAGCTGTTCCTCCGGCACGGGCTTGATATTGACTTATCAGGCACACAGGGAGGCGAGATATTTCATCAGGCCACGGAAAAATGGTTTACTGTTAACTTTTATCCCATCATGAGCAGCGGCGGCGAGACTTCAGGCACCGTGATATCAATCAGGGATTTTACAGCCTTGAAAATGATCACTGAAGCCCTTTCAATAACAAACGAAGCGATGGACAAAGAGCGCGGGGAACTGCGTTTTGCCCTCGATGAGATATCCTCTCTTATTCAGCAGGTTGTCAATGAGAAAGACAGCAGTATCAGGTTCAGGAATCCCAACCTGCAGAGTTGCCGTGAAATAACGCATTGCGATAAAAAGGAATGCCCCTGTTACGATAAAAAGGAGGTCCGGTGCTGGCAAGTTGCAGGCACTTACTGCGGCAGTAAAGTTCAGGGTTCTTTTGCAAAGAAAATAGAAAACTGCGCTGAATGTTCCGTATTCAAATTTGCCACATCAGACCCGATCTACAAAATTGGTGAGTATTTCAATAACATGATGCATATCCTTGAGACACAAAATAAGGAGTTGGAACAGGCGTATAGTGAGCTCAAGACAGTCCAGTCCCAGATCTTACAGCAGGAGAAGATGGCATCCATCGGCCAGCTTGCAGCCGGAGTAGCGCATGAGATCAACAATCCCACGGGATTCATCATGAGCAATCTCGGGTCTCTTCAGAAATATGCAGCTAAACTGTCTGAATTCGTAAAAGCACAGTCTGACGCAATTGCAGCGCTATCCGCAGGGGATGATTCAGGAAACGTATTGGAGCAGATAGAGGAGCATAGGCGCTCGCTCAAGGTTGATTACATAACCGGCGATGTCGGGAACCTTATAAAAGAATCTCTTGACGGGGCGGAGAGAATCAAGAAGATAGTGCAGGACCTCAAGAACTTTTCCCGCATAGATGAGGCGGAATTAAAGGTGGCCGACATCAATGCGGGACTGGAGAGCACGATAAACATCGTCTGGAACGAGCTGAAGTACAAGGCTACCGTGAAAAAAGAATATGGGGACATCCCCATGCTCCTGTGCAATCCGGGGCAATTGAACCAGGTGTTCATGAACATGCTGGTGAACGCAGCTAACGCGATCGAGAAGCAGGGTGAGATTACGGTAAAAACATGGCACAAAGATGATTTCATACATATTTCCATTTCGGATACGGGCTGCGGCATCCCTGAAGATAAGCTGGGCAGGGTATTCGAGCCTTTCTTTACCACAAAGGAAGTGGGAAAGGGGACCGGCCTGGGGCTGAGCATCGCCTATGATATAGTAAAAAAGCATAAAGGGCAGATAAAGGTTGACAGCGAAGTGGGAAAAGGAACGACATTTTCAGTAGAGATACCGATTCAAAGCAAGTAGCGCAATTCCAGGAGCATACGGTTTTGTGGAGAAGGAGATATGGATACGGAAATAAAAATCCTGTGCGTCGATGACGAACAGAATGTGCTCAACGCGATAAGGCGTCTTTTTATAGATGATGATTATACTGTCCTCACTGCAACATCGGGGAATGAGGGGCTTGAAGTTCTCGAACAGGAGCATGTGCAGTTAATTATTTCAGACTACCGCATGCCCGGCATGAACGGCGTTGAATTTCTGAAAGAAGCATGCAACCGTCAGCCCGACACTGTCAGGATCGTACTTTCGGGTTATGCCGACGCTGCATCCATTGTAGCTGCAATAAACGAGGGGCAGATATATAAATTCGTACCCAAGCCGTGGAATGACGATGAGCTGAGGGTGACCGTCTTCAATGCAATCGAGCGTTATTTCCTTTATAAAAGAAACAAGGAGCTTGCCACTGAACTCCAGAAGAAAAACGAGGCGCTCAGTACTCTCAACGAGGAACTGGTACGACTGCTCAAGGAGAAATCGTCACACCTTGAGTTCAGGAGCAGGGTACTGGCTACGCATCAAAATATCCTGGACTCAATACCCGTAGGGGTCCTTGGAATCGACCTTAACGACACGATAGTCCTGTATAACTCCAGATGGGTCGATATAATAGGCAAAAATTGGGGCGCGTTAGGCCAGGATATTAACGGTTCAGCGCCACAGGACGTTATTGATTTCATCAGAGAAGTAAAGGAGGAGCAAAAAAGCGCCAGAAAAATGGAGCTAAACGGCAATCACGGCAAAATCCTTGGGACCCTCATGGATTACGAACACTGCCAGCAGGGCATCATCCTTGCTTTCATTCGCGATGGGGATATTTGACATGGACAACCTGTTATTAGTAGATGACGATGAGGACCTGAAATGGCAAAGGATAGTTACAAGGAAAAACTGAAAATTCTCTTTGTCGACGATGAAGAGGGGGTCCTCCGTTCGCTGGGAAGACTGTTTTTCGATGAGGACTTTGTAATTCTTACCGCCCCGTCAGGAACGTCGGGGCTCGAGATCCTGAAGAGCAACAATGTCGCAGTCATTGTTTCCGATCAGAAGATGCCGGGGATGAGCGGGGCTGAATTCCTGGAGAAAGCAAAGAGAATTGCACCGGACTCCATAAGAATCGTCCTGACGGGCTACGCCGATATAAACGCTGCAATGGATGCGATAAACAAGGGCGGCGCATACAGGTATATCACCAAACCATGGGACGACAACGATCTCATCATAACAGTCCTCAATGCCATTGAAATGTACAAGCTGGGCAAGGAAAACAAGCGCCTTACCGAGCTTACAAGGAAACAAAATGAAGAACTCAGGAAATGGAGCGCTGAACTCGAAGGGTATGTACAGCAACAGACCATAGACTTAACGAATCAAAATAAGGAGCTTCAGAAGCTCAACACGAGATTGCGCAAAAACATAAAGGAATTCATCCTGACCTTCTATAACCTTATCGAATTGCGGAACAAGTCGCTCTATATCCACTCAAATAACGTTGCTACGCTTGTTTCCGATATCGTGCAAAAAATGGGTCTCCCGGACAGTGATGCGGAAGCAATTATTACTGCGGCGCAATTGCATGATATCGGCAAGATAGGGATATCGGATACTGTAATATTGAAAAATACGAAAGAATTTTCTTCCGATGAAATGGCGGATTATATAAGGCACCCGGTAATAGGACAATCCGTTATCGACACTGTTGAGGATCTGCGGCATGCCGGAACTCTTATCAGGCATCACCACGAATGGTACAACGGCAACGGGTTCCCGGACAAGCTCAAGTATGAAAAGATCCCTCTCGGATCCAGGATAATCTCCATCGCCGATAAATTCGAGAAACTGACCTTCGGCAGCAGCGCGCAGGAAGAAACGGAAAACGCGTTGATAAAAATAAAGTTATTGCTGGGCTCGCAATTTGATCCCGATATGTTCAAACCGTTCAGCGAAGCTGCACGGAACAGGACAACTGCGGCGCTTCCCGAAGCAGAGGAAAAGGTTGAAGTTGAGATGAAGCCCGGTGATCTGGCCCCCGGATTCGTGCTTTCGAAAGATGTACGCAGCGGGACAGGTCTCCTCCTGCTGAGAAAAGGCGCCGTGCTCAATGAGAAAAGCATAGAGACCATGAGGAGGTCCTACCATATCGATCCGGCGAAAAGCGGGGTGTTCATCTGGTCAAAAAGGAGAAGGGAAAAAGCATGATCGAGTACGACGAGACAGAAAATAAAATGGTATTAAAGCTCGTCTATTACGGGCCTGCGCTCTCCGGCAAGACTACCAATCTTTTGAGACTCCATGACCTTATTGATATCGAAGGCAGAGGGGATTTGATGATGCTTGATACCAAGGATGACCGCACAATCTTTTTCGATCTCCTCCCTTTCTTTTTCATAGCGCCGAGCGGCCTGAAGATCAAGGTCAAGGTTTACACGGTCCCGGGACAGGTCAGTCATGATGCGACCAGGAAGGCGGTACTGGCGAGGGCCGATGGGGTGGTCTTTGTTGCGGATTCACAGCTTTCCGAGACAACGAACAATTTTGAGAGCTTCGGGACACTCGAAAAAAATCTCGCCTTTGTCGGTATCGACATAGAAAAAATGCCCCTGGTTATCCAATTCAACAAAAGGGACCTGGAAAACATAGCGCCTGAAGATGAGGTGAAAAGACTGTGGGAGCCGACCGGGATCCCGGTGATCATGGCCTCAGCGCTGAACGGAGCCGGGGTGCTTGAAACATTCAGGAGCCTTGTTGAGCGCGCCTATGAATATATTGACAACCGGTACAGCCTGGAAGAAAAGTATCTGGTAACAAAGGAGATGTTCGTCGGCAGGCTTACAAAGCCCTCTGCGGAAACATCAGGGGAATAGGATGGAGCACAAAAATACACCCAGCGACAGGATTGATTTCTTTGTCGGGGCCGAGATGCGGCTCGACACCATACTCAGCGCACCTGATGTGCTGCCTCTTCTCAAAGCTATAATCAGGGCCGGCGCCGGGTTTGTGTCCATTACCGATGAAAAGGGCAGGTTCTTATGGACGGAAGGCGCTGCTTCCGATCCCGCCGAATTGCAATCCCGCACAATAAGGGCATTGGAGCAAGGGATTCCCAAAGAGCCGGGGACTCTGAAGAGAACAGACGATGAAAGGGACGCATACGGACTGTCTCCATTTTACCACGAGGGCGAACCCATCGGGTTCCTTTTTGTTTCCATGCCCGACTCGCTGAATGGAGACTTACGGTCGGGACTTACAGAAATCCCGGTTGCAAGTCTCAATACCATCATAAGGAACAACGTCAAGCGCCTGCTGACTACGGAAATACACACGACTGTTGTAAATCAATCCTATGAAGAACTCCTGGAAAGCAACAGGCAGTTATCCATTTTCGGCAAAAAATACAAAGAGCTGGCGGAAACCCTGGAAAAACGGGTTGAGGAGAGGACCGCCGAACTGAAATTGGTCCATACACGGCTTCTGCAACAAGAGAAGATGGCGTCCATCGGGCAACTGGCGGCAGGGGTCGCCCATGAGATCAACAACCCTATAGGTTTTATATACAGCAATTTGAACACCCTAAAAAAATACACCGGCAATCTGATAAAAATGCTTGAGTTCTATCGTTCCGGCATGAGGGGGTCTGCTGCTGAACCAGCCTTCCTCAAACAATCTGAAGAGCTCTACGGAAATCTGAAAGTTGATCTCATCATAGGGGACATACATGATCTCCTGCAGCAGAGCCTGAATGGTTCGGAACGGATAAAAAATATAGTTGCCGACCTTAAGGGATTTTCCCATATAGACGAGGCCGCCCGGGGGGAAATAGATATAAATGCGGAACTGGATAAGACCATCAGCGTTCTCTCTCATGAGATCGCGGACAAAGCGGCGAACATCATAAAGGATTATGGCCGGATCCCGGCCTTATACGGGAACCCGGGGCTCCTGTGCCAGGTCTTTCTGAATATTATCCTGAATGCGCTTCAGTCAAAAGACAATAGCCCGGCGATAACCATAAGAACAAAGCAGTGCGGGGAGGCCATCTTAATTTCAATCGCTGATGACGGAAGAGGGATCCCCGGCAATATCCGGGGCCGCATTTTTGACCCTTTCTTCACTACAAAAGACGTAGGCAAAGGCATGGGCATGGGGCTGTCAGTGGCTTACGATATAGCCGCTGCCCATGGGGGCGGTATTGAGGTCAAAAGTGATGCCGGGAAGGGCTCGGAATTTATAGTCACACTGCCGTTGCCGGGAAAGACGCAACTTCACAATAACTCCGGAGGAGAGTGAATGTCGAAATATGCCGACATCTTTAAAGCAATAAAAAAAGAGTCCTTCGAAGATAACACGCCAAAAGACCGGGAACAGGCGGGCGCCGGGCCCGCCGGCAAGTTCACGCTGCTCTTCGTTGATGATGAGGAAAACGTGCTCCATGCGCTTAAACGCATATTCCTTGAGGAGAATTATGAAATCCTGGTCTCCAAATCGGGGGAAGAAGCGCTCCAGGTCATGGAAAACACCCTTGTCCATTTAGTAATTTCAGACCACAAGATGCCCGGGATGCCGGGTTCCGACCTGTTGCGGGCGATAAAAGCAAGATGGCCCGAAACTATCCGGATCATGCTTACCGGTCACGCGGATATTCAGGCGATCATGGGGGCGGTAAACGAGGGCGCTGTTTACAAGTTCATCACCAAACCATGGAATGATGAGGACCTGCGGCTGACTGTAAGCATTGCCCTTCAGCAATACACTCTTATTCAGGAAAACAAAAAGCTCAAGGATATCGCAAAACAACAGCAGATAAAGATCAAAAACTATTCCAACCTGTTCGACGAATACAGGGGCATTCTCGGAAATATCCTTATAAAAGCGGGGACAATCACAAGCGAGCAGTTCAGCAAGGCATTGGAAGAAAAGCAGCCGGACGAATTCATCAGTGATGCTGTCGTACGCCTTGGATTTACCACTGAATCAAAGATTGTCCATACGCTCAGGAAGCATCAAAACATCGACTCGATCGATCTGAAAGAGGTGCAGATAAACCCGCATATCGTCAAATTTCTTCCCAGGGAACTTTGTGAAAAGAACAGGCTTCTGCCCATAAAAATTGAGGGCAAAAACCTGACAATCGCCATGGCAGACCCCTCCGACATCCTGAAAACAGACAATATTTCCATGCTGACGGGATTCAAGGTCATCCCGGTGGTCGCCGGGGCCTCCGAAATCATGGTCCTGCTTAAAAAGATATACGGGGACAGGGGCGGGGATGAAAGCGGTCAGGCTCAGATGATTGAGGAGGCTCTGGAGCTTGAACCCACAGAGGAAATAGACATCGTCATAGAAGAGGAGGAAACAGATGCCAATCTCCAGGAACTGATCAGTTCCTCTGGCGTCCCCCCGATTGTGAGAATTGTCAATGCGATCATTCTGGAGGCGCTGCGCTATCAGGCAAGCGATATTCACATTGAGCCTAAGACCAAGCATACCGTTATCCGATACCGGATAGATGGAATGCTCCATACAAAGATCAAAGTGCCGTCAAACCTCCATCCCGCCACGGTTTCGAGAATAAAAATCCTTGCAAAGATGGACATCTCCGAACGCCGCAAGCCGCAGGATGGAAGGATCACCCTCAAGACCGGCACTAGGGTTGTGGATGCAAGGGTATCCACCATGCCCACCATAAACGGTGAAAAAATAGTAATGAGAATACTGGATAAAAACGCCTCCATCAAAAGGATATCGGAACTCGGAATGCATAATGACGATTTTGAAAGGCTGGCGATGGTCATTAAAAAACCCCAGGGTATTCTGATATCAACCGGCCCGACGGGAAGCGGGAAGACTACGATGCTCTATTCGATACTTTATGAGATGCTCAAATCAACAAAAAACTTTGAGACAATCGAGGACCCCGTCGAATATTTCCTCGAAGATGCCAGCCAGGTTTACGTGAGAGAGCGCATCGGGCTCTCTTTTGCCTCCGTGTTGCGGGCAACTCTGAGGCAGGACCCTGACGTGATCCTTGTGGGAGAAATCCGTGACAACGATACAGCCGATGTTGCCTTCAAGGCCGCCCTCACGGGCCATATGGTCCTGACCAGTCTTCACACCAACAACACAGTCGCGTCTGTCACCCGTCTCATCGATATAGGGGTTAAACCCTACCTGATCGCATCCGCCATCGAGGGGATCATAGCGCAAAGGCTTGTCCGAAAAGTATGCCGGCATTGCAAGACCACGGTAGTGCCTGAAAGGGATGTCCTCAGGCTCCTGAAAATACCGGAAGGCCTCTTCAGCGAAACAGCTGTGGGAAAGGGTTGCGACAAGTGCAACAACACGGGATACCTTGGCAGGACAGGGATATTCGAGCTTTTTATAATGAACGACGAATTCCGCCAGCTCATAAGCAGCGATTACAAAGAATCGGAAATTATGGGCCTTGCCAAAGCAGGCGGCATGAATACCCTGATTGACGACGGAATAAAAAAAGTAAAAGCAGGCCTCACCACTCCGGAAGAATTGCTGCGGGTAATCGGTCCTCCTACAAAGTATGAACGCAAATGCGGGAAATGCGGCAACTCCATAGACATGAAGTTCCTTTTCTGTCCGTTTTGCGGCATGCTTAAGCACAACATCTGCCTTAGCTGCAAAATGCCGCTTGAGGAGGAATGGACAACATGCCCGTTTTGCGGAGCACACAGGCAGGACATAAGCGTCCTGAAAAAAGAGCATGACCGGGATTAACAGAATGAGGAGGCACTTATGGTTGAAAACAGCATATTAATTGTTGATGACGAGCCGAATATCATTGCCGCGCTGAGGAGAACGCTCATTGATGAGCAATTCAGGATATATTCCGCTGGAGACGCCTCGGAAGGGCTGAAAATCTTAAGGACCCATCCCGTCAATGTTGTCATGTCCGATGAAAAAATGCCGGGGATCTCAGGCTCCGAGTTCCTGTCAATCGTGAAGCGTGACTTCCCCGATGCAATACGGATCATGCTTACAGGACATGCAAGCGTGGATACGGCGATGAGAGCGGTAAATGAAGGTGAAATATACAGATTCCTCACGAAGCCCTGGGAGGACCTGGACCTCAGGTTTGCAGTCCAGGCCGCGATTGAGAAATACAACCTTGAAGAGGAAAACAGGCGGCTCCTGAAAATAGTCAGGAACCAGGCCCTGAACCTCAAACTGGCCGAACGGCAGTTCCCGGGTATCACAAAACTCGACCGGGACCGGGATGGCAGGATTCTGCTGCCGGATGTGTCAGAAGAGGAAATAGCGGAAATCATTTCCCGGTGCGAGGCGGATTATATCTAAGATTGACAAAAATATCAACTTTATGTATTCTAATAAAAGGATTCAGCCCCATCTACCTCCTGACAAAACAATCTCTTCTAAAGGGCGTGAGACAAAATCCTCAAAACATTCTATATGTATCCCCCCTGAATCAGGGATAAGCCATTAAAGATGCAAATAGAGGCAATAACCGGACAAACTCGACAGCAATGAACCCACAGCTTTTAATTTGACGATAGAGCTTTAACTTTCATCATGACAACCCAGAGAGGAAAAGAACACATGGAAAATTATATTTCAATTTCGGAATTGAAAGAAAAGACAATCGGCGATCTGACAAGTTTCGCTAAAGAAATGAATGTCGAGGGCGCAACAGGGATGAGGAAGCAGGATCTCATATTCGCCATACTTCAGGCCCAGGCAGAAAAGGCAGGCTGCGTTTACGGCGCCGGCGTTTTAGAGATACTTCCCGACGGATTCGGCTTTCTCCGTTCTCCCGACTACAGCTATCTGCCAAGTCCGGATGATATATATGTATCGCCGTCACAGATCAGACGCTTCACCTTAAGGACAGGCGATTACGTATCAGGGCAGATAAGGCCCCCGAAAGAGAACGAAAGGTATTTCGCCCTGCTGAAGGTGGAAAGCATCAATAACGAATCGCCCGAGCAGAACATAAGCCGCCCGTTATTTGATAACCTCACCCCCTACTACCCGACAGAAAAGATCGTACTCGAATACGATAATGATTACTCCATGCGGGTCATGGATCTCACGACCCCGCTCGGCAAAGGGCAGCGCGGCATGGTAGTGGCAGCCCCGAGGACCGGCAAGACAATGCTCCTCCAGTCCATTGCAAAGGCCATAAAGAGAAACCAGAATGAGATCCACCTGATAATCCTGCTGATCGACGAAAGGCCTGAAGAGGTCACGGACTGGAAGAGACAGGTGAGCGGCGCGGAAATCATCAGCTCCACCTTCGACGAGCCGCCCCAGAGGCATTGCCAGGTATCTGAAATGGTCATCGAAAGGGCAAAGCGGCTCGTGGAGGCGAAGAAAGACGTTGTCATCCTCCTTGACAGCATAACCAGGCTTGCAAGGGCCTACAACGCAATCACCCCCACCAGCGGCAAGGTGCTTTCAGGCGGTCTCGACGCAAATGCGCTCCAGAGGCCCAAAAGGTTCTTCGGCACGGCAAGGAACATTGAGGAAGGCGGCAGCCTTACCATCCTCGCAACGGCCCTTGTCGATACAGGCAGCAGGATGGACGATGTCATCTTCGAAGAATTCAAAGGAACCGGCAACATGGAACTCCACCTCGACCGCAAGCTTGTGGACAAGAGAATATTCCCGAGCATCGATATTAACGCCTCAGGGACCAGAAAAGAGGAACTCCTGGTAGACAGGGACGTCCTGAACAAGATGTGGATACTCAGGAAAGTACTGAATCCGTTGAGCACCGTGGAAAGCGTGGAATTCCTGCTCAGCAAACTCAAGGGGACCAAGAGCAACAAAGAGTTCCTGGAAATGATGAACAAGTAGCAGTTGCCGATATGAGACTTCCGACTATCAGCCGGAGAATGATTTGATGCTTGAGGATAATAGTTACTGTTTTGCCTGCGGCAAAAGCAATCCATGCGGGTTGAAGCTCTCTTTCAACCATTCGGAAGGAAAAACCACTTCGGAATTTACTCCAGCCAGGGACCACCAGGGATACAAGGATATGGCCCATGGCGGGATCATCGCCTCCATTCTCGATGAAGCAATGATACAGGCCGCGCTATCCGAAGGGATCACCCCGGTTACCGCTGAACTGCGCGTCAGATTCAGGAGACCTTTGCCGGTCGGCAGGAAAACGCTCATAGAAGCAGAAATAACCAGGAAAGGCCCCCGGCTCATCGAGGCATGTTCACGCCTTCTGGACCCCGGCGACGGCGCGATCATTGCCGAGGCAGACGCCAAGCTCATACCATGAAAGGCTATCTTGTAATTGTCGGCACCCTCATCATAGTAATATCCGGACTCATCACCCTGAATATCTTCTTCCAGCAGTCCCTCCAGATGGAAATAGCCGAGCAGTTCAACAAGCAGCAGCTTTTGCTCTCCCGGTCCATTGCCGAGCATATCAAATCATATATCCAGCATGAGAAAGAGGAACTGCTCTTAATGAGCCGCATGCTGTCAGGCGCGGACGTGAGGAGCAAAGGTGATTTTGCCTCATTGAAAAATAAGGTCTGGGGAGCACACCACGAAGCAATTGCCGCAGATATCGGCCTCATCACCACCAAAGGGGACATCTTCTTTTTCCAGGGGAATGACGCCTCCCTGAAACCCCTGGTTCCTTATATGCTGAGGCAGACACGGAACCTGGGCCCCGGCAGAACCTATATAATTGAGACCATATCCGCCCTGTACATAATATCTCCGGTATACAACAGCCGGGGCAAACCGGAAGGGATGCTCTTCTTCTGGACCAGGATAGACGATATGGCCCACAACTTCGTCAGCAGCGTGAAATCCGGCAGCAGGGGGTATGCGTGGATGATGGACAAGAGCGGGACCCTGCTCTATCACCCGACCCAGCCGGGAATGGTGGGCGGAAACATATACAAGGCAGACTCCACCTGCTTCAAGTGCCATATGAGCTTTGACCTTGAAAAAAGGATCATTGAGGGCAAGGCCAGCAATTACGGCAGGTACATCGCCCCTTCGGGCGAGGACAAGATAATCGCCTTCTCAACGGTCGTTATAGATAACCTTTCCTGGATCATAGCGGTCTCCTCTCCATATTCAGAAGTCACCCGCACCACAAAGCACAGCATGGAGCTTTACTCCTACCTGATCGTGTCGATCTTTATAACGACGAGCATAGCTTCGGCCATACTCATCGTCTTCAATAAAAAGAGGATAAAGGCAGAGGCGGTGGCCCACCGGAAAGAGGAGCTTGAAAAGTATGCGGGCGAACTGGAAGAACGGGTGAGCAAAAGGACCTTCGAACTGGCAAGCGAAAAGGAAAAGCTGAACACCATAGTCAGCGCCATAGGCGGCGGCATTGTCCTGATCAGCAGGGAAGGAAAGATCGAGTGGGCGAACCAGATGATGACCGACATGTCCGGGATGGACATAACCGGCAGTTCATGTGAAGACATATGCCCTGACTGCAGCATATCCGAGCCTTACGCCGGCGACAATATCGACACGATAATAATTTCCAATCTCTTCGGGCAGAAGGACAAATACTTCCAGATAACCACAGCACCGGTAAAAGGGCTGAATGGAGATCTGCACGGATATATAAGGCTCATACAGGACGTCACGGAGATAAAAAAGATGGAAGAGCAGATAATCCATTCTGAAAAGCTCGCATCCATAGGCAGGCTCGCCGCAGGCATAGCCCACGAAATAGGGAACCCCCTCACCTCGATCTTCTCGTTCGTCCAGATACTCAGGGAAATGGAGGAGGACGATTTCAAGAAAGAAAGCCTGGAGACCATCTATTTTCACATCAACAGGATTTCCGAGATATTGAAACAGCTCTCGGGCTTTACCAAGATGCCGGCGGGGGAGCCGAAAAAGTGCCTGGTGAATGAAGTCATCGACACCTCCATCAACCTGATCCAGTATGACAAGAAAGCAAAGGCCATTGCGATCGTCAAGGAGCTTTCGCCGGACATACCTGAAACCGTTACCGACTGCAACCAATTATCACAGGTCTTTGTCAATCTCACCCTGAATGCCATAGACGCAATGCCAGACGGCGGCAGCCTCCTTGTAAAGAGTGAACTCAAGGGAAACGACATCGCCATACAATTCCGGGACACAGGGACAGGCGTTCCGAAAGAAGATCTCAATAAAATATTCGATCCTTTTTACACGACCAAAGAAAAAGGTACCGGTTTAGGGCTTGCCGTAAGCTATAATATAGTGAAAAAAATGAACGGGACCCTGACGGTCCACAGCGATCTCGGCAAGGGGACTACTTTTACGATCACAATACCGTATAAAACTGAGATGAAGAATGGATAAGGCAAATATTAAAATTATGGGTTCCTCAATCCTGCATCCTGATTTCTTCAGCCTGGATTTTGCATTTATTTTATGAAACCGAGAATACTCATAGTTGATGACGAACCGGACATCGGCAAGGCGCTCACTTTCCTGCTGAAAAGAGAGGATTATGCCGTGCTGGCGGTGACCAGCGGGGAAGATGCCGTCGAGAAGCTCAAACAGGAAAGTTTCGATGTAGTAATAACCGACCTTAAAATGGGCAGGCTCGACGGGATAACGGTACTCGAGAAGGCACGGGAAATCAGCCCGGACACCTCGGTAATCATGATGACTGCCTTTGCCTCCATCGAGTCCGCAATCGAGGCCATGAAAAAAGGCGCCTCTGACTACATTGTCAAGCCGTTCCTGAACGAGGAGATACGCCTCACCGTGAGGAAGGCCCTGGAGCAAAAGAAAATCATCAAGGAAAACATCGCCCTTAAACAGCAGATCAGCCAGCACATGGGGTGCAAGGAATTCGTAGCAAACTCCGATTGCATGCTGAAAATAGTCGAGACAATAGAGAAGGTCGCCCCGACAAAAAGCAATATCCTCATATTGGGGGAAAGCGGGTCGGGGAAGGGGCTTATTGCGGAAGTCATACACTGCAACAGCCCGAGAAGGGACCGGCCCTTTATTTCGATAAACTGCTCCGCAATACCTGAAGGACTGCTGGAATCGGAACTTTTCGGCTACAAAAAGGGCGCCTTTACCGGCGCCGTGTGCGACAAACTGGGGCTCATCCCCCTTGCCCATCAGGGCACCTTCTTCCTGGATGAAATAGGAGACATGCCTCAAAACCTGCAGGCCAAGCTTCTGAAGATCCTGGAGACCGGGGAAGTCTATCCGCTGGGCGACACCAAACCCAGGATCGTTGACGTCAGGCTCATATCTGCAACCAATGCGGATATTGAAAACAAAATAAAGGAAGGGAAATTCAGGGAGGACCTCTACTGGAGATTGAATGTCATCGAGATAAAAGTGCCCCCGCTGCGCGAGAGGAAAGACGACATTGAAATCATCGCACGGCACTTCATCAAAAAATCCTCTGAAGAACAGAAAAAGGCCGTTAAAGGACTTGATAACCACGCCTTTGCCGCTCTGATGGAATACTCGTGGCCGGGGAACATACGGGAACTGGGCAATGTGATCGAAAGGGCGACAGTCCTCGCGGAAGGAGACCAGATAACGCTCACCGACCTGCCTGACAAGCTGAGGAAGTCCGTGCAGGACAAGGAGTCATCAACACTCAGGGTCTATCTCAACGATTACGAGAAAAGCCTGCTCCTTAAGACATATGCCTCTCACAACAAAAACAAGGACGAAACAGCCAGGTCCCTGGGGATAGATCTTGCTACGCTTTACCGGAAGTTCAAAAAATACGGGATCGACGCCGAATGAAAAAAGCTTTCTACATAGGCCTCATTGCCGGGGGACTGATGGGGATCATCGTGGCACTGAGCATGGATCTTCTTCTGGGCAAGAGCCTGGGCGGAGGCTGGAGCGAAGCCGTTGCCCATGACCTGAACGCCCTCTTCAAAACCAGCCTGCCGCAAACGCACCCCCTGGTAATTGCAGGAGTGGTAATCGCAGTGGGAGTCATCGGCGCCTTCGGATCAATCCTCGGCGGCATATTCAGCGTAATGATCGCCCGCCTTTTCATAATGCTCACGAAAGAGAAATAATCCCAAAAAATAGAAGGTTAGAAAGGAATTTACTACCTCAGGCAGCCCACTTCGTTTTTGGTTTCTTTCCCAACTCCACTCATTACATAGAATTCTTGACATTTCAAGAATTCTAGTATATTCTAACTCAATGCTCGATAGGCGTTATAATTCAACCAAAACACTTGACGGAGTGATTGACCTTGAACGGCTGCGCTCAGGACCAGCTGATTGCATTGAACGTAATCCTGAGAGGTTTTTCGAACTAACCTATCTTTCAGTCGAACTCGATGCGCTTAAATACAACGATGATATCGCGCAAGACCGGATTAAGCAGATATGGCTGGACGATGTGTTCCGCGAAACTCATCAGTCTGTCATCTTTCACGGTATGGAAGAGACCCGGTCAGCTATTCAGGGGTTCTCCACGCATGGTCAACGGTATGTAATATCGCCCCTTCGCTTGTCTCAGGAAGAAAGGGTTGCCCTCTATCAAGGGCTTTCATTCCGGAACCAGGTGATTCTGCTGGAACCGCGCGACAAGCGCGTGAGCCACCTCACGAATCCCGATTTGCTTGCACTCGTGAAGCGGCTCAAAGCTGCCAGACAGCTTGCCGGTTCGACCTCAAATACTGAACGTCGTGTTAAATTCGGGAAAATTGAGAAGGATCAATTGAGCCAGATCCAGCGCACTTTAAAATCCGGTTATGTATACGTCAGGATCGATAGCTGGGGGGATCAGCCGTCTCAGGCGCAATTCGAGGAAGAGAGTTTGGGACAGGCCGCAAGCAAAGATGATATTCGCAACTATCTCCTTTCGCAGGTATACACCCAATCTCTGTTCGCGGAACATCTACGCGGGAATCTGCCGAATTTGTTCGGCCGGCGTGTTGAACAGGTGGATCGCGCATATCGCAACACTCTGGGATATCCAGTTCCCCTTACTGTGAGTATAGTGACGGACACTCTGCGCAACCTGAAGGAGGAACAGCGGTCATGAAAACGGGAATGCTGGATCGTGAACTTATCGGGCGCGAAAATCTTCTGAGGACAGCGGCTTCATTTTCCTTGGCAGGAGCGATCCCGGCATGAATGGTGTGGACAGGATATTGGACGGTAGGCGTTTTAGGTTTTTCGAGCCTAACGAATCTTTGCCGGAGTCGGGCAACGGTCTCTGGGTTGATGCCGGCCGAAGACTGGCTGTAATGGCAGGGCGCGGCCACAACCGTTTTCAGGGGCCTGGAGCGCAATCCGTATATAGGCACGGCGGCCTGACGCTCATGGAGATGCTTACCCCGTGGATAGTTCTGGGTCCCGTACAGTAAAGGAGGTAACGCTATGAAACAGAAAGTCGGAACATTGATTGAGGAGGATGTCCTGCGCCGGGCCAAGCGCCGGGCGGCAGGAGAGGGACGTCCGCTGAGTGATCTGATACAAGACGCGCTTGAAAGCTATTTGACGGACAGGGTAGTTGAACCTGAAAAGCGTGATGCCGCCTATCAGCTATATTGTGAACGGCCGATAAAGCTCAGCGCGGAACAATTCAAGGCAGTGCTCGAAGAGGATGCATGGGACCTGTAAATCTGGACGGCATCCCCGGCGGCAGCCTCTGCGTTATCGACACGAACGTTCTGCTCTATGCTGAGCAGGGAGTTTCAGGTCAGGCACAGAGATTTCTACTCCGCTGCGCACGCGGAGAACTGTCCGGAGTTTTGCCGCAGACGGTCTGGCAGGAGGTGACGCACAAGCTCATGCTGGCCGAAGCCATGATGCGCGGGCTTATATCAGGCGGCAATCCGGCCGCGCGCCTTACGGCAAAGCCTGAAGTTGTCCGTGGATTGAGCCTTTACAGGGCAAAGGTACAGGCGTTGGTGGATCTCGGCCTCGGGTTTGAGGCATGTACTCTGGACGATCTGACGAAGACCGCCTTTAAGATGCAGGAGAAGCACGGGTTTTTAACGAATGACGCGGTAGTGCTGGCCGTAGCGATCCGGTTGAAGGCGGATGCGCTCGTGTCAAGCGACAAGGCATTTCATGGGGTGAATGAAGTAGCGGTCCATTGCCCCACGGACTTGCGTATATAAGAGATATGGGAAACGGTAAATCTCAAACAGCAGAGCCACAGGAACAACCAAAACCCATGCCTCGCGCCATTGAAGTAGGCTTCCCCATCGTCGAGATAAACCGGCTCGCTGAACCTGAGCGCAACAGCTTCAAGCCTATCTATCAGATGCACAAGTGGTTTGCGCGGCGGGCTTCCTGCGTTTTCCGCGCTATTCTTCTCGGCGCGCTTAAACCTGCCTACAAGGAAGACGGCACGCCTGTTAATCTGATGGAAGAGTTTTACAAAGACCACGGCCAAGACCTGGACACGGATGATGGTGAACAGTTCCCGAGGTTCCGGCGGAGAGGGCCGTCCCACAACTGATCTTATTCACATCTGCCGCAAGCGGCGGGAAGACCCCACGCCCGAACTTGAAAATGTGGAGGGGCTCACTTACGCCTGGCTTTGCCTGCTTGCCCCATTTCGCAGGGAAGTGAAGGCGGACGAGATCAGCAAAGGAGCGCGGGCTTTGCAAGTAAGCACTGACGATATGAAAAAGGCTGGTCTTATAATCCGAGGCCGTACGGGCCGTGTACGGACTTACGAAGTCAAACAACCGGGGGAACGGTTGGAATCTCTCATGGAGAAGCTCCATCGGGCAACTCCCTCTACCACGCAGGGCGCATTGCTTGGCGGAAGCCCTTTGCTGAACAGCGAGGACGTCCCGCTGGTTGATATCCTCCATCTGCTATCCATGACTTGCTGGCGTCGCGCGCAAATGAGCTTGAGCGCATGGACGGCATGGTCCAGGTCGTTTTTAAGCGTCGTTTGAACCAGGCGTCGGACTTCTGGTTCGATGTAGGGGATGAACGCGTCTCATTGCGCCGCATCTTCGGCTCACCGAATAAACAGGATGACCGGGCGGGGAATGAATTCTATATGGTGAGGTTTAACTTGGCATGAGCGAAAATATTGCTGAATACACAATAAATCCGGATGACAAGGTGCGCGTAAAGAATCACCCTGAATGGGGAATTGGAGAAGTCCTGCGTGTGTCCCAGGAGTTCGGGTCCTATCAGGCCAAAGTCCATTTTGCATCTCCAACGGGAGATCGGGTCGAGAACCTGCCCGTGGAATGGCTCGAGAAAGCCGCCGACCTGTGGGAGAGACTTGCTGCGGGCAATTTCGACGTCATTGAGGATTACCGCATCAAGCAGATGGCTTTTGATATGAGCTATGCAAATACGGGCGGCGAGCTTACCGCCAGCCGTGTGGCTCTGCTGCCCCACCAGATACTCCTTGTCCACGACCTGGTCAGCCGTTCTCCCCGGCGGGTGCTCATAGCCGATGAAGCAGGGCTCGGCAAAACGATTGAGACCGGGATGCTGATCCGCGAAATGATGGCGCGCGGTGATGCGACGCGTATTCTTATCGTGACTCCTGCCGGCCTGGTTGAGAATTGGCGCAAGGAACTGGAGGAGTGTTTCCGCCTGCATTTCGATGTCCTGGGCCGGGACTTCCAGGACCACGGCTCTGCGGCATGGGAAAGGCACAATCAGGTTATCGTATCCATTGACACTCTCAAACAACAGCGCAGGCTTCAGCGGTTGGCGGCGGCTCCGCCGTGGGACATTGTGATTATTGATGAGGCCCATCACGTCTCGCGCACACGCAGCGGCAAAAAAACGGTGACCACACAGAATTACAAGCTTGCTGAGTCCTTGCGGAATCATGCGCGCGACCTGATTTTTTTATCGGCGACACCGCATCAGGGCAACGCATTCCAGTTCTGGTCTTTGATACAGATACTCGATGATCAGCTATTTGCGGACCCGGAGGCTGTTACCAGCCGGCGGGGTTTACTGAACAGGGTGATGATCCGCCGCACGAAAAGAGAAGTGACCGATGCTATCGGGAACCCTATCTTCCTAAGGCGTCAGGTCCATACCGAGCGTTTTTCGCTTGCACCCCGCGAGCGCCTTTTTTATGATCAGTTGAGCGAGTATCTGCGTGAAGGATATAATGCCGCAGGAATAGGGCAAAAGAGGACGACCAGCCTGCAGCGGGCAATAGGGTTTGTCATGGCGACTTTCCAGAAGATCATGTCGTCCAGTCCGCGGGCCATCCGGCAGGCATTACGGAGGAGGCTTCTGGTATTGCTCATGCGAAAGCAGCTGGAACCTGAACTCAAGCGGCGCAACTCACAAGCTTCTGCTAAAACCGCGACATTGGCTGACGATATCATGCGTATCCAGGACGAAATGCTGGCTGTTGCTAAAGCTATTCTTGGAGAAGGATCAGCCACGAACAGCGATGCCGAGGCTTATGTGGGGCGTGTCCGCCGGCGCCTGCAAAAGCGTGAAGAACAGGGTGAGATGACCGAGTGGTCGCTGGACGGAGAGGAAGAGACTGAAGAGGGTATTTTTGCTGAGTCCGACATCCCGGACGAAATACGGAAAGTGCGTGACTTGATTGCAACCGTCCCTGACGGGTCCGACCGCCGCTTTGAGACCCTGGTCCGGGCTATCAGTGATCTGACAAGGGGAAATCCTACCGAGCGGTTCGTAATATTTACTCAATACCGGGACACGCTGGAGTTTCTTGCAGAAGAACTCGGGCTTATTTTCGGTCAACGTTTTGTAGCGACTATCAAGGGAGGGCCGCTTGAAGACAAGATTGCGGCAATGGAGTCGTTCTGGAAAGATGACGGCGCCCGCTTCCTTATCTGCACGTCAGCAGGCGGTGAAGGTATTAATTTGCAGATCGGACGTATCCTTTTCAATTACGATCTTCCGTGGAACCCGATGGCTGTTGAACAACGTATAGGCCGCATTCACCGCTATGGGCAGCAGGAGACTGTGCAGGTCTACAATCTCTTTGCAGAGGATACAGTTGAAGACCGCATCTACGATCTGCTCGATCATAAATTACAGGAAATTGCGCTGTCTATCGGCAAGATTGATGAACAGGGACATACGAGGGAAGACTTCCGTAGTGATATCCTGGGGTTGTTGGGGAGCCGTCCCGACTACCAGGAATTGTTCAAGCGCGCATTAATTGACAGGGATTACGGCCGCACTGAACAGGATATTGCCGCAATGATCCAGGAGGCAAACCGAGCCAGGGAGGCGCTTAGCGCCCTTTCTCAGGATTTGACAAGCTTCAACCTGGAGAACTATCGGCGCATTGAAGGACGACATACGCTGGCTGAATTGGGCCAATGGGTAAGCGCCGCCGTCCTGAGACTGGGCGGAGCTGCTCTTCCGAATGGCGATTTTTGGACATTTCATGTGCCGGAAATGCTCCAGAGGAGCCATCACCTTGCCCCCCGCTACGATAAGGTCTGCTTTGATCGTGCATTATCACTGCGGACCCGCGGCAGTGAATTAGGCGGCATAGGTCATCCACTGGTGGATGCCTTGCTTAAAGAAGTGAAAGATCCCGGCTTTGCCGGCGAGGTAGCAGGCGCGGGTAACGAGGGTAAGGTGTGGGCACGCTACCTGGTCCGGTGCGATGACGATCATGGGCAGCCTGCAACAAGAATTCTTACACTGTGCTCGAATCCGGATGGTGACATAAAAGCAGCTGAACGAATGGAATGGACCAGGAACGGAGGGGAATGGGATAATACCATCGCTCAAAATATCGATATCGATAAATTACGGGCACAGTTCGAGGAGTTTAAAAACAACGTAATACTTGAATGGATTCCCGACCGTCAGAGGCGAGCAAGAGTAACGACAACGCTAATCGGCATTCACATAAGTTGACCTGGCAAGTACATACCCACTCTTCTGTAACAGGAGACAGGCCGTCTCACCAATAAAAAACCCCGGAGACGTGGAGTCCCCGGGGCGAATAAGGTTTGTTGACGCCTTAACTCTTATGGCACTTGCTGCAATCAGAAGGGTCCGCAGCAACGTTCCCGTTGTGGCAGGCGCCGCAGTATTTACCGGCGTTTATGTCGTCCATCTTCATTTTCCCCTGCGTCTTCTTCATTGCAAATATTTTCGTATGGCAATCGTTGCAGGCGAAGGCGGAAGTGTGGAATTTGTGGCTGAACTTTACGTTGCCGACGCCGTCAACCTTGTACGCAAGCTCCTTGTCGAACTTCTTCATATCATGGCACTTCGTACACTCCGATGAGGAAAAGGCCTTCTTCCCGTTATGGCAGGCCCCGCAGTATGCCCTGTTATAGATGTCCTTCATGGCAATCTGTGCGGTACCGGCCTTCATGAGGAATACGGTGGGATGGCAATCCCTGCATCCTTTTGCCTTTGCATGCGCCTCATGGTTGAACTTTGCCGGCATGGCGGTTTTGTTGAAGGCAATCGTCTTGATGTTGTGGCACCTGCCGCAGGCATCCCGGTTGACCGTTATATGCTTGTGCCCCTGGAAGTCGTGGCACTGGTTGCAATGATAGCCCGTCTTTGTGTGAATCTGATGGGAGAATATCCCCTTTTTCGGCTGCCCGGAGAACTTCTGGTAAGAATGGCATTTAAAGCACGGCAAGCCTCCTATGGCCTCATCCCTGCTGACGACCTTTTCAGGGGCACCTTCGGATTTCTTCTGATCCATTGACGGCAGCCTGGAGGAACATCCTAATATCAGTGCGCTTACAAGAATGGATAGTATCAATCTCATCTATTTACCCTTTTCAATATCGCCGAATTCAAGTTTATACTCCAGGGGATGTTCGTGCTTCATATCCTCTATAGGAATCTTCCCGGTGATCCATGTCATGCTCATGGGGAATTTATTGTACCTGAGGTGTTCATTATAGAAATGCCAGAACAATATGAACACGATGGCAAGGAGCGCCTCATCACTGTGCATTATGGAGATGACCTCCCAGATCCAGTTCACGCTCCATGCAGGGAAGATGTAGGAGGAGGTGACGGGAAACGCAAGGAACAGCCCTGACAGCCCGATAATGCCCATTCCCCAGAAGACCGCCCAGTAGTCAAACTTGTGGATGTAGCTGAATCTGCCGAACTCCGGCTTGGTCTTGCTCAGACCGAGGAAGTAGAGAATGTTCTTGATCGCGTCCGTTATGTCCTTCGGCAGCGGGATGATCGTGGTATTCAGCCTGAGCTTCATCTTTCCTGTTGAAAGCGAATATGCGAGGTAAGCACAATGCCACGCAAAGTCAAGAAGCATGGTGATACCCGCTGCACGGTGGATCAAACCGGCGGTCTTTGGTCCGCCCCATATGCTGATCCACCACTTAGACTGTTCGATTTCAGGGTATTTCAGTGCCCAGCCGGTAAAAGAGAGCAGCAGGAACGTGACGAACATGATCACGTGCTGTATCCTCTCGGTAACGTTGAAGCGCAGATATTCCTTGGGGATCTCTCTATTCATGATGCTCCTCCTTTTCCTTTTTTAAAACTTTGTCCCTGATCTCGGAAAACGCCTCAAGGATGACGTGTCCCACAATGAAGGCAAACACACCCAGGAGGAGCAAGATGAGCGCTTTTTCAAAATAGTAGGGTACGGGGTTGTCCTTTCCGTAAGGCTTATGGGTTATGGCGGCTACGAATTTCCTGGTAGCGCCCTGATGGCACTTGCCGCATGTCCCCTGCCTGTTCTCCCAGGCAACCGGTGATTTCGGGTCATCCCACTTTTTAACGTCGTGGAAGCCGTGACAGCTTATACAGGTAGGCGCATTCGGGTGCCCGAGGATATATTTCTTGCCGTGGAAGCTTTCATCGTATCTTTCAACGATCTGCGTTCCGAGGTTGTATCTCTTTGCTATGTCCTCCCTCTCGTGACACTCCCCGCATGTCTTTACAATATTTTTCCTGTTCACATGGGACGCAATCTTGTCCTTTGTGACAATGTAGTGGGGCGAGCCGTGGCAGTCGGTACATACTGCGCCGTCGGGCTGTTTGCCGTTCATGACATTTTTGCCATGAACACTTTCCTGCCATGCCGCATAGGCATCGCCATGGCATTGCATGCAAGCGGCAAGAGCAACCGGATCAGCTTTTGCCTTCCGGGAGATCTTCCCTGCCAAAGCAGCAATGTCCTTCGGCACATCTCCTGATCTGGCAGATTCATGCGGATTCGATTGGAACTGCTTGTGGCAGGTAACGCAGTCAAACCCTCCATGAACAGACTTCGCATATCTGTCGGCATCAACATTGATATCGATCAGGGCATTCCCTTCTGTCCGGATCTTTCCCTGCATGGCGCTGTGGCAAGCAAGACAGGTGAAAGTTTCGGCAGATGCGGAATTGGCAAAACATAATAGAGGAACCCAGAGAGCAGCTATTATGAAGAACCGTTTCATCAGACCTCCATCTACAGTATTTTTTAGTGCTACTAAAGAGTAATAGCTATAAAATATATCAAATATTTCGCAACTTTGTAAATAGGAATATAAAGTCATAACATAATATTATATGATTTAGAGACCGAACTGTTCAAAATTGAAACACCTCGGAAGGGACGAAAAGAGGGGATGTAAAAAACTCCCCTCTTTTCCTATTATTTTCATCTATTTAACTTCGACAGTAGCCTCAGCGGACTCCTTGGCCTCAACAGGGGCTGCAACAGCCTCCACCAGGTATCCAAGGGCAGTGCCCACAATAGAGCCCACCACAATGCTTACGGAACCGATGCAGACGATGCCCAGCATGATCCCCACTGCCACGATCATCCGCACTATCACGGTAGGCTCTACAGGCCCCCCCATCAGGTGCTTCATCACGACCAGCGCCCCATAGCTGCCGAAGTAGAAACCCGGGATCAGTCCGAAGATCAGAAACGCCACTCCCCCCAGGGTCGCCCCTATCTTTGTCCCCATCCTCACTGTCTCTTGTCTTGCTTTCATTTCCTTGCCCTCCTTTTTTTGTGCTCTTTCTCACGGCTTGCTCTTTGCTATCATGTATCCTTTACTTCTTAGCTGTCTCCCTCACTGCTGATGCTGACCTGCCATACCGTACGGCGTCCACCACTGAGCCTGCCAGCCAGCCCAGTATCGATATCCCTACCACAAACACCACCCCCGAGACCATGACCCCCAGAACCATCGCAACTCCCACGATCATCCGGGGCATAAGGGAAGCGCTTAAGGGAAGGCCAAAAAGGCTCCCTGCTATGTTCAGTCCGACCACTCCTCCGATGAACGAGCCCGGCAGAAGCCCTATGAGTGCAAACAGCGCCAGTCCTAAACCTGCTCCAAGGTAAAGACCTCTTTTTGCCATCTCTTTTGTTTTCATCTCCGTGCCCTCCTGTGCCCTGCGCCTTGCCGTCTGTTTTTCTGTTTACGTCTTTAGATAATGCACATTGCATGCCAAAGCCGGACACACTGTTTTTACTCCCTTTTCCAGCTCCGTCTTTTTGCAATCATGCAAATCCCCCTCCGCTCTTTTGCATTATTGCAAAAAAGAAGACTGGGGAGCGCCGGGGAAGTTAATTCGGGGGGGGCCGTTGCCTTTAAACAGGGGGGCAGTTAATAAACAAAGAGTTTCGGATCTTTATAGGGATGGCATTTGACGCAAACAACTTTTGCCCTGTCCTGGCTGACTTTCCACTGGTGGGGCTTGTGGCAATACATGCAATCCAGGCCTTTCTTTATATGGAACTCGTGCTGCCCGACGGCAACCTCATTGCTATGGCACTCGCTGGTGCAGGTGGCAGAGGTTGGAATGATCTTACCGTGGGGTTTGTGGCACTGATGACAAAGCAGGCCCGACATGTGGCCTTTCCTGGGAATAGTGTTATGGCATTTGATACACCTGTCCTTCGGTATCATGGAAGGCGTCTTTTCTGAAAATGAATGGCACTTCAGGCAGGAAAAAGCTTCCATGCCGATTCCGTGTACGCCCTTATCCTTATGGCAGTTCTGGCAGGCGTTTTCATTGGGCCGGAAATCGTGCAACAGACCTTTATGGCAGGTCTTGCATTCAACTCTCTGCATAAAAACATGCCGCGCATGCCCATAGGATTTGTTCATGGTCAGGGAACCCTGCGAGATATCGTCCATGTGGCACTTTTTGCACGCAACCCAGGGCTTCTCGCGGCCATGCGTTTGCGAAAGGGGCTCGTGGCCCTTCACAACATATGCGACTAGGAGCTGGTTCTTCTCGAAAATGCTCAGCTGATGGCACCTCTGGCAGACCACGTCCCGGTGTTTCCCTTTTTCCCATTCTGTATAGGCTTCTTTCATAAGATGGCACGAGATGCAAAACTGGGGATCGTTCTGCGTATAGGTGTAGTACCGGTAGCCGACGATTATGCCGAGAACAGTGATGATGACAAAGGCGGCAAGGATAAAGCCCTTCATATGCTCGATCAGCGCTTCAAACGACTCGGAAAATCTTTTGTCAGGTCGCATACCCATATCTTCTTATCTATTTACCGGCAGCCCTGTCTTCCAGGAGTTTCAATTTGGAAGTTTCTCCGAGGGCTATCAGGATATCTCCGGATTTTATCGTGCTCCGGAAGGTCGGATTGAATTTCATTTCACCTGATGCGCGCCTTATAGCCACGATGATGATTCCAAGTTCCCTGCCGAAACCGCACTCATCAAAAGACAGATCAATTAGATTCGATCCCTCTTTCACGGCAATTTCTTCCATTTGCAGGCCGATGTTGCCGCTTTTGGTGGCAAACTCAATAAAATCAACAACAGCAGGCTTTAATACCGTATGGGCAATCCTGAGGCCGCCGATGTGGTACGGCGATATTACCCTGTCGGCCCCTGCCCTGATCAGCTTTTGCTCCGAACCTTCCTCTCCGGACCTGGCCACAATAAGCAGCCGGGGATTCAGGCCCCTGGCGCTAAGGACGACAAAGAGGTTCTCGGCATCGGTGGGGAGCACGGATATCAGCCCCTTCGCCTTCCCGATGCCCGCCTCATTCAGTATCTCATCCTGTGTCGCATCACCCTCGAAGATAAGGGTATCTTCTTTCCCCTGCAGCTTATCAGGGTTCTTTTCAATGACAACGAATTTCACACTCTTCGCTCTCAGCTCCCTGCAGATGATCTTGCCCATCCTGCCGTAACCGCAAACAATGTAGTGGTCCCTCAGTTCCTTTATCTTTTTTTCCAATCTCCGCCTCCCGAACAGCTCCTGCAGTTCGCCTTCCAGGACAAGCTTTGCCCCCGTACTCAGGGCATAAAGCACGGTGCCCACTCCACCTATAATAAGGAAAATCGTAAAAATTCTTCCACTTTGCGAGAGATCGTGCACTTCCCTGTAACCGACAGTAGTGAGCGTAACGATGGTCATGTAGATGGAATCGAGAAAATCCCACCCCTCGATCATCATATATCCCAGAGTGCCGAAGGCTATAATGAGGAATATCAGGAGCAGGGAGAGTATTAATCGCTTTCTGAGATTGCCCAATGCGTCTCCTCTATGATCTTCCTGATTTTCTCATCAATGTGCTGTTTATGTGAACCGTCCCAGTAAACTTTACCACAATTGCCGCACCTAAAAAAAGAATTCAGGGCCAGGAATACATGCTCGGGTACATCGTCCGCCACTGATTTCTTATCAACAAAATGCAACTCCCCGTTGCATTCCGCGCAGCGGGACTGCCCCGGAAGGATGACCTTTAAAGAGCGCGCATTCAGCGCTGCCAGGACCTCTTTCACTTGCTGGAAGGTGTCATCCGATGCTATCAGGATCAGGCTGCCCAGCCCTTTTCTCCGTGCAATGCCCGTGTCCCGCGTCAGGAGGACACGCTGTTGCTGCTTAGCTGTCCGGACCAGTTCGCTGTCTTCTATTGTCCTGAAGTAGAGGGTGTCGAATCCTAAAATCCTGAGCCATTTTGCGAGGCTTCCGAGCATGACATCGGCGATAAGACAGGGGAGATCAGACATATCATCCTTGCTGAAAAATGGGGGGCTACAGGCAGAGTGCCCGTAGCCCCGTGATGTGTTTCCGTTTTGCAGGTTTATTCTACTTCCGCATTCTCGTGTTCAAGCTGCATTGCGTAGAAATCGCCCTTTATAAAGGTTTCCCTGTACGGATGCATTCCCGAACCCGCAGGAATTATCCTTCCCATGATGACGTTTTCTTTCAGGCCCCTCAACTCATCGACCATTCCGCTCAATGCGGCCTCGGTGAGGACCCTTGTCGTCTCCTGGAACGATGCAGCCGATACCCAGCTTTCCGTTGACAGGGACGCCTTTGTAATACCGAGGAGCAGCGGTCTGCCCTGGGCCGGTTTCCCGCCCTCAGACTTCACCCGCTCGTTTTCCTCGGCAAAGGCCATCCTGTCGATTTCATCTCCGATAAGGAACACGGTGTTCCCGGGCTCTTCAATACGGATCTTCCGCATCATCTGCCGGACGATGACCTCTATATGTTTGTCGTTAATGGAAACGCCCTGCAGGCGGTAGACCTTCTGCACTTCATCAACAAGGTAGCTCTGCAGTTCCTTTGGTCCCAGGATGTCGAGGATGCTGTGCGGGTTCACTGCCCCATCCATAAGAGGCTCTCCGGCTTTTACCCAGTCGCCTTCATGGACGGTAACGTGTTTGCCCTTCGGGATAAGGTACTCTCTTGAGTCCCCGCCGCCTTTTACCACAACTACCCGCATACCTTTGTGAGCGCCCCTGAATTCGACGATGCCGTCTATCTCGCTGACAATCGTCTGTTCCTTGGGTTTTCTCGCCTCGAAGAGTTCTGCAACTCTGGGGAGACCGCCGGTGATGTCCTTGGTCTTCGTGGTTTCCCTCGGGATCTTCGCAAGGATGTCGCCCGGGGTGATAACGTCGTTCTTCTCAACGAGTATGTGAGCGCCTGCCGGCAGCAGATACCTCGCGGGGTTGTTGGTGCCGGGGCTCTTCACGGTCTTTCCATGCTCGTCCTTAATGGAAATCCTCGGCCTCATATTGGCGGGGTAATCGATAACGACCTTGTGCGCAAGACCGGTGGTCTCGTCCACTTCTTCCTTGAAAGTAACGCCTTCCAGGATGTCGCCGAGAGCGATTCTTCCGCCGAGTTCGGTAAGAATAGGCGTAGAATAGGGGTCCCATTCAACAAGCCTCTGGTTCGATTCAACCTTCTGGCCGTCTTCGACGAATATCCGCGCGCCGTAGACAATGTTGTATTTTTCCTTCTCCCTGCCCGACTTATCGACAATGGCGATCAGTGCGTTCCTGTTGAGCACGATGAGCACGCCCTCTTTGTTCTTGACCGCGCTTATGTCTATGAACTTCACAAACCCGGAGTTCTTGGCTGCAAGGGTCGCCTGCTCGATGACCTTGGTTGCAGCGCCGCCGATATGGAAGGTCCTCATGGTAAGCTGCGTGCCCGGCTCGCCGATCGACTGCGCGGCAATGATCCCGATGGCCTCTCCAATCTCAACCTTTCCGCCCCGTGCAAGGTCTCTTCCGTAGCACCTGCCGCAGACGCCGATTTTTGAATGGCAGGTAAGCACGGACCGGATCTTCACCCTGTCTATCCCCGCATCCACAATCTTCTTCGCGAGTTCGTCGTCCACTTCAACATTCCTGTTGGCAATTACTTCATTGGTGACCGGGTCTTTCACCGCTTCCGCCAGGGTCCTTCCGAAGATCCTCTCCTCAAGGGCCTGGATGATTTCACCGCCCTCGATAAGCGGGACCACGGTAATGCCTTCCCTTGTGCCGCAGTCCTCTTCGTTGAGGATGACATCCTGCGCGACATCGACCAGTCTCCTTGTAAGATACCCGGCGTTTGCCGTCTTCAGCGCGGTATCGGCAAGACCTTTACGGGCGCCGTGCGTGGATATGAAATACTGCAGCGGGGTAAGGCCCTCTCTGAAGTTTGCAGTAATCGGTGTTTCGATGATCTCTCCCGACGGCTTTGCCATCAGGCCTCTCATACCCGCGAGCTGCCTGATCTGGGCTGCGCTGCCTCTTGCACCGGAGTCAGCCATCATAAAGATGCTGTTAAAGGAACGCCTCTCCTTTATTTCCTCTTCGGAAAGGGCTTTGCCCTCCTCCGAGCCCAGTTCAATCATCATCTCGTCGGCAACCTTTTCAGTTACGTTTGCCCAGATATCGATGACCTTGTTGTAACGCTCACCCTGGGTGATAAGACCGTCGGCGTACTGCCTCTGGACCTCCATAACTTCCTGCTCTGCGTCGTGTATCAGTTCCGCTTTTTTCGACGGCACATGCATGTCGTCGATGCAGATGGAAATACCGGAATCGGTTGCATAGGTGAATCCCAGCCTCTCGATGTTGTTCAGGAAAACAACGGTCTCTCTTTTTCCCGCCACTTTGTGTATGTGCTCCAGCAGTTTGCCGAGTTCCTTCTTCGTCAGTTCCTTGTTGATCGCCGAGAAGGGAATGCTTTTCGGCAATATCTCTCCGAAAATAATCCTCCCGACAGTTGTTTCGACAACACTGCCGTCCATTCTCACCTTTACCAGCGCATGCTCCTCCACCACTCCTGAATCGTAAGCCATGCGGACATCTTCGGCATCGGCAAAAGTTTTGCCTTCGCCCTTTGATCCCGATCTTTGCTTGGTGAGATAGTAAAGTCCCAGGACCATATCCTGCGTAGGGACGACAATAGGCTTCCCGTTGGCCGGAGAGAGGAGATTGTTGATCGAAAGCATCAGCACCCTCGCCTCTATCTGCGCTTCAATGGAGAGGGGGATATGCACAGCCATCTGGTCCCCGTCGAAGTCTGCATTGAATGCAGTACAAACGAGAGGATGGAGCCGTATCGCCTTTCCTTCGACCAGCACGGGATCAAAGGCCTGTATGCCGAGCCTGTGGAGGGTCGGGGCGCGGTTCAGGAGCACCGGGTGCTCGCTGATAACGTCCTCAAGCGCATCCCAGACTTCCGGCCTTTCCTTTTCAACCAGTCTCTTTGCCTGTTTTATGGTGGTTGCGTAGCCTTTCTCCTCCAGCTTGTTGAACACGAAGGGCTTGAAAAGCTCAAGGGCCATGCGTTTCGGCAGGCCGCACTGGTTCATCTTCAGTTCAGGGCCGACCACGATGACCGAACGTCCGGAGTAATCGACCCTCTTTCCGAGCAGGTTCTGCCTGAAACGGCCCTGCTTTCCTTTTATCATATCGCTCAGAGACTTCAGGGCGCGCTTGCCGCCGGCCTTCAATACCTTTGCCCGCTTACTGTTGTCGAAGAGCGCATCAACCGCTTCCTGGAGCATTCTCTTCTCGTTTTTGATGATGACGCTCGGCGCCTTGAGTTCCATCAATCTCTTGAGCCTGTTGTTCCTGTTGATGACACGCCGGTAAAGGTCATTGAGGTCGGACGTTGCAAAACGCCCGCCGTCAAGAGGAACAAGGGGCCTCAGATCAGGAGGCAATACCGGGATAATGTCCAGGATCATCCAGTCGGGCTTGTTCTCGGACCTGAGGAATGCCTCGACAATCTTGATCCTCTTGCTCAGCCTTCTCTTTATGCCGACGGAGGAGACGGAATCGATCTTTGTCTTCAACTCCTTTGCAAGGACGTCGAGATCGACTTTCCTCAGGAGTTCCCGTATGGCATCAGCGCCCATACCCGCCTTGAAGCGGTTGCCGAATTCGAGGAGCTTCTTTTTGTATTCGTCTTCGGCAAGCAACTCCTTTTCCTTCAGGGGCGTATCCCCGGCGTCTATCACGATATACTCCTCGAAATAGAGCACCTTTTCAAGCTGCCGTATGGTCATATCGAGGAGTGTGCCTATCCTGCTCGGCACTCCCCTGAGGAGCCATACGTGTGCAACCGGGGTTGCCAGCTCTATGTGTCCCATTCTTTCCCTGCGCACCTTTGACTGGATCACTTCGACCCCGCACTTGTCGCAGATGACGCCCCGGTGCTTCATCCTCTTGTACTTTCCGCAAAGGCATTCCCAGTCCTTTACAGGGCCGAAAATCTTGGCGCAGAACAGTCCGTCGCGCTCCGGCTTGAAGGTGCGGTAGTTTATGGTCTCCGGCTT
>JAJZPZ010000192.1 GCA_021847795.1 Nitrospirota bacterium | reverse complement strand
GGTGTTGCTCCTCCCCATTGCAAGAGGTGTCTCCCCATCAGTAATACGCAGGTCGTCCCAATCCATCCTCCCGTCAAGCATGGAGAGTTCATCATTGATGAAATCCAGGCGGGTATCCAGCCAGGGGCCTGCTTCGATAACGACCACGGACATGCCCCCTTCAGCCAATTCCTTTGCAACAACAGCCCCCCCGGCCCCGGCGCCCACGATGCAGACATCAACGGGGCCTGAATAGCTTTTCATGCGCTCACGCATGGGTTTCATGAATTTACCCCTTTTTCAACCTGCATCCTTTCAGAGTGTTTTCCACCCGGGGAAATGCCTGCTGCGGGCACGCATCCCGGGCCGGGTGATCCAGACATACCCCTCAGGATAACTCGGGCCTGGAAATCCCATGCGCATCCAGGCAAAAGGATGTGCGCAAAATCCTGTGATTGCCTTCATCATCAGTTTAATAAAAAACCGCTGCGACGATATTTCATCCCAGGTTTTTCCCCTGGCAGAGCCTTCCTGGATTGATTTAAGCACGGCCTCCTGCTGGTCTTTTACCAATGCCGTAAAAGAACTCCTGAACATTTCCTCCGCCGTTTCCCGGATGCCTGACAGGCCCTTATGGATCAGGATATCATCCCGCGGCATGCCGTGCTCTCGGTCCCCGCGACCGAGCGGCATATCAAGCACTGAATCAACAAAGCCCACCAGGTCGATCTTCTCCTCTTCCCTCTGGGGAATCATCCTGGCAAGGGCTGCCTCAAGGACCGCCGCCTCTTCAGGCGAGAAATGTTCCAGCCTGTCGCGCCTGAACCGCTCCTCAATGCGTTTGACCACTATACGGCGGGTCTCTTCATCCCAGTTTTCCATATAACCATGAAAATCCTCACGGGTTATGCGCATAGAGACCTCCGGCAGGGCCAGGCCACAGAAAGAACATCAGCAAGGCACCCAAAGAAAGTGCAAGGAAGAGCATAGGGAGCATCACCGGCGGCCCGACCATGAAGTTCCTCAGGGAAAAACCCCCGATGTAATGCTTTACCCCGGCAAAATGGAGAGAGACTCCTATGAGGCCCTCCAGCATCCCAATTGCAAAAAGGGCGACAAAAATCCAGTTTATGAAGCCCCCTGAGATGAAAGCAAATACTATTCCCATAGCCGACAGGAACGGAGCGAAGAGGACCGGCCCCCACATGGCAAGACTCCGGAAGGCGCCGCGCCAGTGGTACAGGAGCGCCTGAACCCATATAAACAGGTACGCAACGCCGATAAAAAGATAAAAAAAACGTTGCGGAAGCCAGCTGTCCCATATACCCATGAGGCCTCCTGTGTGATAAGAGAGCACATCCGACCGGCAGGGCAAGGTCCGGGGAAAAGGCCAAGGGAAAGATATTTACACATAAGGGAGATGACGGCCTCTCAGTATGCCTGCCACCCGAACCGGCCATTGCACGGAGAGGAATATTTTCCCGCAAGGCTTGGAGGCCTGTCTTGTTTGAATCTCCATTATTACAGATTACCTTTTGCCGTGACAGGGCTTATCCCGGAGGATTCAAACCTGTCCTTTGCCGATCTCCTGCCGGCAACCATGACCCGGTGAATTGCCGGCTGAGACCGGCTCCTGCATTGCACCTGGGTTTTCAGCATAAATTCTGAAAAATAAATATTCTTGAAAACCCCTTTCCCAACTACCTGGTTCATTTTACTGAGGATCTCCGATTTCAGCCGCGCCTTTCCTCCGGTGTTTGATATAAGCCGGATGCGTTTCTTGTTCACGCAGTTCATAATTGCGTTCCTGAGTTGCGGCCTATAGCGTGCTACAAGAGGGTGGTAGGACACATCTGAAAGCCGGCATTGCATTTTCATTTTCAGGGTCCCCTGCTGTTCTGCAAAATTAAAGGTAAAGGGATCGAGAGCAACAATAGTTTCCCGGGCTTCTGCTTTTGCGTCCTGCACGTAAGCACTCTTCTCCGCCCCCCCGCTCGTCCCCGCACTCCTGCTCTGCGCTCCTGAATACATCCGGGGCGAGCTTGAATAGAGGACAAAGAAGGCAAAAACAGCCGAAATGATTCCAGCCAGGGTATAGTCGAGTAATTCCTCCCATCTCCCGGGGGAAGAGACCGGTAACAGGCCCCTCTGCACTATGTCGTAAGTTCCCCTCGCATACTCGAACGGGGAGTAAGCTTCCGGGTGGTCACCTGCCCCCTCCTGCCCGGCCGGCCGCATAAGCGTTTGCATCTCCCTGTTGATAATACCGGGGATGTTCATCCGGCTTACGCATACGATGCCGTAAAAACCGGCATCGGAATAAAGCTCCATCGGGTACCCCCCTTCATATGCGACAAAAAGGATGTCCTTTACTCCTTTTCCCCTTGCCATAAGGCCCCGTGCCGCCCTGACTGCCAGGCCGGCATGAACGCCCCTCTTTTCATGCTGGTGATAGAGGATGAAAAGGTTGAAACTATCCAGAGGGTATGCCGCTTCCGGCAGGACATCCCGGACAGCGGAAGGAGTCACGGAGAAGGCCCTGAAACAGGTTTTGCGCTCTTCAGGAACGATAATCCGCCCCCCATCGAGGCGCAGCTCTTCTTTTATCCAAAGGACAAATATTTCCTGCCCCGCTCTTAAACCTTCCTGCATTGAAGGGAGAATGTGGTTGCATACCCCCTCCCTGTCCGGCAAGTCCTCTTCGCATTTTATGATGAGCAGTTTCAGGGCATACCGCATACGCCCTCCTTGTTTCCGGGCCGGTTCTGCCGTGGATTTTCAGGTTCTTTCTTCACGTCTAAATTATAGCAAGTTTTACAGGCACATGAAACATTTCTTCCTGTGCAGGTCTCGCTGCGGCAAAAATGCTGCTTAAACCGGAGAGGCGGGATGATGCGGGGTTGTTTAAAGGCCCCCTGCAGAACAGGGGGCCTCCCTCATTCAGGCAATATTATGCTTTTACGACATTGATTGCCTTAGGACCTTTCGGACCTGCTTCGATATCGAAGCTGACCGAGTCACCTTCGGCAAGGGACTTAAATCCGTTGCTCTGGATTGAGGAGTAGTGGACAAATACATCCTTGCCGTCTTCGCCTGTTATAAAGCCGAAGCCCTTAGCCTCATTGAACCACTTTACTGTTCCTTTAGCCATGTACTCTAACCTCCTTACTATAAACTCAAGCTTCAGAAAACGATTCGAATAAAAAATGCCGCAACGTCAAAAGTCTTTGTGGCATTTACCGACTTACAGAAACTTCCGAAACTTCGGTGAAAATATTGGCATATTGATCCATAAGAAGTCAATACCTCTCCTGCCCGCGCTTTTTCGCACGTGAAAGAGACAAATTCATGGGAAACAGAAAGGCCGTGTGCTATAATTATTGATCACGAGGTAAGGAGGACATCTTGGGGAAACATGCAGGTGCATTTAAAAGCGAAAAGAGAAAAAAAGAATTGATGCGCCAGAAAAAACAGGAAGAAAAGAGGCAAAAGCGCCAGAGTCAGGGACAGAGTCAGGGACAGAACCAGAAAACCGGCCACGAACAGGAACCCGGAGCAACTGACCCCGAAGGCACGCCGCCGGAAACAACCGAGTAGCATTCTTTCAGATCAATCGTAGTGCAGGCGCAATCTCCTCACTGATTTTTTTTACAGGCAGGCCCGTCTTTTTCGATAAGGCCTTCAGATCGGTATATTCAGGTGAGATATTCACGATATCGCTGCCGAGACGTGATATCTTTATCCTGATATCCCCATATTTTGTCTTTATTTTCCGTATTTCCCTTTCCAGGATCGTACGGCCTGCCCTGTATGACCTGATGCCTATCGTCGTAGTCTCCTTAAAGAGAATGGCAGAGAGGCTTTCCACCCTGCCCTCATCTGCGATTACTGTCAGTTTTACCGCAGGCCTGCTCCTTTTCATGATAATGTTTTCGAGGAAAACATCCAGGGCGCCTGCCTCAAACAGCTTGTCCATCACATCTTCGTAAATCTGGGGGTTCATATCGTCGATGTTCGTCTCGATAATAACTACATCTCCGGTCGACTCCGGCCGTGGCCGGCATGTCGCCTTCTCTCCGATACATAACCTCAGGGTGTTCGGCATGGCCGGAATTTCCTTGTTTCCCGCGCCATATCCAATTCGCTCGATCAGCATATGCGGGAGGTGCGGCGGAGGGCCCGCCTTAAGCCCGGCCAGTATAGCCGCACCTGTAGGAGTGGTCAGTTCAAAAGGCACGTCCGATGCATACACCGGATAGCCCTTCAAAAGCTCGGCAGTCGCAGGCGCAGGCACCGGCAGCACGCCGTGGACCGTCTTCACGACGCCGCTGCCCAGATTGACCGGGGACACAAAGATTTCACGGACCCCGAGCGCCTCAAGCCCGATCAGGGTCCCGAAGATGTCTACCACACAATCCACACCGCCCAGTTCATGAAGGTGCACAGTTTCGAATGATTCGCCGTGGACCCTTGCCTCTGCTTCAAAAAGCCTTTTGAAAACGGACAGACCTTTTTTCTTTATCGTCCCGTCGAGGGTGGACACATCAATTACGGTTTTTATGTTTTTCCAGGTGACGGCTGAAGCCCTTTTCCTTGTGAGGACAACATCCACCTTGGTGGCAGCTATCCCGTTTTTAAAGACCTTCCCGGATGCAAGCCGGTAGTCCTTTACCGGGAGTCCCTTGAGACCCTGCCTAATCTCATGCAAATCAACTCCCGCATCCACCAGTGCCCCAAGGCACATATCCCCGCTTATCCCTGCAAAACAGTCGAAGTATGCTATCTTCATCAGCTATTGTACAATTTTTACGGGGAAGTTAAAAGAGTGGAGGAGAAAACTCCGGAGTTCCCCCCTGCATGCAACAGCGACTTGTACGAGCATTTTAAAATTGACATTTGACCCATTTAATGTGTAATTTTTATAGATATGTACGGAGGCTGCCGTGAAGTTGATTGCAGAGCATACAGTCGGGAAGAAACTTATAAGGCTTGTAACCGGAGATATTACCGGGCGTGATGCAGATGCCGTTGTCAATGCGGCAAACTCCCATCTCCAGCACGGCGGAGGAGTGGCAGGGGCCATTGTACGGAAAGGCGGCCGGATAATCCAGGACGAAAGCGACAGGATCGGGTTTGTGCCGGTTGGGGGCGCCGCAATAACCACAGCCGGTAAGCTGCCTGCAAAATTCGTCATTCACACCGTGGGACCGAGGATGGGAGAAGGTGATGAAGACAACAAGCTGAAGAGCGCAGTGAAAAGCACTCTGAAGCTTGCAGCGGAAAAGGGCCTCAGGAGCATTTCAATGCCTGCTGTAAGCTCGGGGATATTCGGGTTTCCCAAAGACAGATGCGCAAAGATACTAGTTGAAGAGGCCAAAAAGTTTTTCATGGAAAATGAGAATACAACCCTGGAAATTGTGGAGTTTTGTATTTTTGACACTCTTACCCTTTCCTATTTTCAGCAGGAATTTGCTAAACTATAGTCTTTGAAGCTCCGGGGCCACCCGGAAGAGTGTTCCTTACAGTGCCGGGATAGCACAGTTGGTAGTGCAGCTGATTCGTAATCAGCAGGTCGACGGTTCGAGTCCGTTTCCCGGCTTTTTTTTACAATTACATACTCTCAAGCGTAAGTCTCCGACAGGGGTTTGACGACGGATGGCGCCCAATAAACGTATTTGCAA
>JAJZPZ010000191.1 GCA_021847795.1 Nitrospirota bacterium | reverse complement strand
GAATATTCCTCCGCTCCGATTTCCACAACATACGGGACATTTGAAAGGGTCTCCACATTATTGACGACCGTCGGCTTTGCCAGGAAGCCCTCGTTTACAGGGAAAGGCGGTTTGATCCTCGGCTGGCCCCTTTTGCCCTCAAGGGATTCGATCAGGGCTGTTTCCTCACCGCAGATATACGCGCCTGCGCCCTGATGCACATACAACTCGAACTTAACGCCTTTGCCGAGTATGTCGTCCCCGAGGATTTTTTTATCGTATGCCTGTTTGATAGCGGCTTCCAGTATGTCCTTTGCCTGCGGATACTCACCCCTGAGATATATATAGCCGTACTCTGCCTGCAGCGCATGCCCGGAGATGATCATCCCCTCTATCAGGAGGTGGGGATTTTTTTCAAGAATAGGCCTGTCTTTAAACGTGCCCGGCTCCCCTTCATCGGCATTGCAGAGAAGATATTTCGGTCTTTTCGGGTCAGCAGCAGCAAAGGACCATTTCATCCCGGTGGGAAACCCTGCGCCGCCCCTGCCCCTCAGTCCTGCCTTCTTGATGAGATCGATAATCTCTGCAGGCTTCATGTCCAGTGCCTTTGAGAGGGCCGCGTACCCCCCTGCCTTTGTATACTCGCTTATGTCCGCCGAGTTGGGATTTTCGATATTCCTTAATAAATATTTTTCCATGCTATTTATATTTCTCCAGCGTATCGAGGATATTTTTCTCGGTAAGGTTCTCATGGAAATCAGTGTCCACGAGCATCGCAGGGGCCGTTCCGCAAGCGCCTATGCATTCCATAATAACGAGGGAGAATCTGCCGTCAGCCGTGGTGCCGTTGGGCTCAAGCCCGTATTTTTCCTTAAGGAGGTCCACAAGCCTTTCAGCGCCCATGACCATGCATGCCACATTTGTGCAGAGCTGTATGAGGTGCCTGCCCATCGGCTTATTAATGAACATGGCATAAAAAGTCGCAACCCCCTTCACCGTTGTCTTCGGGACATTCAGCAGGTCCCCCACTGCAGCCATCGCATCGGGGGTAATCCAGCCGTCTTCTTTCTGGACCACGTAAAGGGAAGGCAGCAGGCAGGACCGCGCATCCTGATACTTGCCTTTTATGCGGTTGATCTCCGTTATAACCTTATCATTCAGCATAGCTCCATCCTTTATCTGTCGCATTCTCCAAGCACTATGTCGATAGTTCCTATATTTGCAATTACGTCGGCAATAAGAGCGCCTTTGCAGAGCTCCGGCAAAACCGACACATGGACGAAAGAAGGCGCCCTCAGCCGCATCCTGTAAGGTTTGCCGCTGCCGTCGCCGATGAGATAGAAGCCCAGTTCACCTTTCGGGACCTCGGTGGCCACATACAACTCGCCGTCAGGAGAGGCTATCTGCCCTTTTGTTATCAGGACAAAATGGTGGATCAGGGACTCCATGTCGTTTAGGACCCTGTCTTTGGGCGGGAGGGTGAATTTCGGCGCATCGGGGGCAAGGATCGGCCCTCTGGGCATCTGCTCGATGCACTGCTTGATGATCCGGTTCGACTGCTTCAGCTCTTCCATCCTGCAGAGATACCGGTCATAGACATCTCCGTTCTTTCCTGTAGGAACGTCGAATTCCACTTTATCGTAGGCATCGTACGGCGCGTACTTTCTTACATCGTAGGGGACACCGGACCCCCTCAGGGTAGGGCCTGTAAGGCCCCAGTTGATGGCGTCCTCGGCGCTGATCACGCCGATTCCCTTTGTCCTCTTGTGCCAGATCCTGTTTTCGTTCAACAGGGTCTCGTACTCACGTTCTATGGTCTTCGGGAAGTATTCGGTAAATGCATATAACTTATCGAGGAATTCCTGGCTTACATCATTCCTTACGCCGCCGATTCTCGGGTAGCTTACGGTAAGCCTGGCGCCGCAGGTCATTTCAAAAAGATCGAGCAGGGTCTCCCTGTCTCTGAAGGAATACAGGAAGAGGGTCATGGCCCCGATGTCAAGGGCATGGGTGGCGACTCCGATGATATGGCTGCTGATCCTGGTCATCTCGCCCATGATGGTCCTGATATACTGGGCCCTTTCCGGCGCCTCTATGCCGAAGAGCCTTTCCACAGCCACACAATAGCCGATATTGTTAGACATGCTGGAAATGTAATCAAGCCTGTCTGTAAGCGGGAGAGCGGACAGGTAAGTCCTGTTTTCCGCAAGCTTCTCCACGCCCCTGTGCAGGTAGCCCACATAGGGGGTGCACTTTACTACAGTTTCGCCGTTGATATCCAAAACCAGCCGTAAGACCCCATGGGTCGCAGGATGCTGGGGACCCATGTTTATCGTCAGTTCTTTTGTCTTCGCATTCTGTTCGTCTATTCCGTTCGGAGCTGCCGGCATCTACGTAACCTCGTATTGTTTATTCTTTCTAGCTATTTCTATTACCTCTTTCAGCCCTTTCCATTCCTGTTCGCCAAGATCGCTTTTCAGCGGGAAGTCCTTTCTGAGCGGGTGGCCCTCCCAGTCTTCGGGAAGAAGAATTCTCCTCATGTCCGGGTGGCCCTTGAAGTTTACGCCGACCAGGTCATAGCACTCTCTCTCATGCCAGTTGGCCCCTGCCCATATATCCACCACACTGTCTATGGAGCAGTCATCTTCAGGCACTTCGGCCCTTATCCGTATCATATGCTTGTGCCGAATGGAATACAGGTTGTAGACCACTTCGAATCTCAGCTCTTTCTTACCGAAGTAATCAACCCCGCACAGGTCCTCAAGAAACTCAAAATAAAGTTCAGGGGTGTCGTGCAGGTATTTCATCATCTCTTTGATCCTGTCCCTGTTTACGATTACCGATACCTGGTTGCGGAATTCTTTTATTTCCCTGACCTCTGTCGGATACCGGTCCTTTATCATCTCCGCTATTTCTTTTGGCTCCATTCTACCTCCGTTATGCGTAATCCGTAATGCGTGATCTGTGCTTTTTGTTTATGCCCATTACCCATTACGCTTGACGCATCACGATTTTATCTCCACCTGCTCCATCTGAAGTGCTCTTGCCTGATCTTCTCCTGCAGTTTAACTATTCCTTCAAGAAGGGCCTCCGGTCTGGGCGGGCACCCGGGCACGTATATGTCCACAGGCAGGAATGTGTCGACCCCCTGGACCGTGCTGTAGGTGTTGAATATTCCGCCGCTGCAGGCGCAGCTTCCCATGGAAATTACATATCTCGGCTCAGGCATCTGGTCATAAACCCTTCTGACTATAGGAGCCATTTTCTTCGTCACCGTTCCTGCAATGATTACAAAATCAGCCTGCCTCGGCGAACCCCTGAAGATTACCCCCAGTCTGTCCAAATCGTAGTGTGACGATCCCGTCGTCATCATTTCGATGGCGCATCAGGCCAGGCCGAAAGTCACCGGCCATAGCGATGACAGTCTTCCCCAGTTAACTATTTTATCAAAGCCGGCGATGATAGTATTGGCTCCGGGAATTACCTTTAAGCCTTTTTCTATTTCAACCAATTCTGTAGTGCCGTCGATTACCATTAGTGGTTACCTCCTTCTTAAGCTCCCCGCATTCTTCTGATGAAAGACACGGGGCGCCCGATTTTAGTCCCAGTTAAAGGCTTCTTTTCTCCATGCGTAGACGTAGCCCACAACCAGGAAGGCCATGAACAGCATCATTTCTATCAGAGCATAAAGGCCTATTTTGTCGTATACCAATGCCCAGGGATACATGAATACCGCTTCCACATCAAAGACGACGAAGAGCATGGCGATTATGTAGAATTTTACGCTGAACCGGTATCTCGGCTCTCCCACGGGATTGTTCCCAGACTCATAGGGCATTAGTTTTTCCTGGTAAGGCCGTCTGATCCTGAAGAGGCCGCCTACTAGCAAAGCGATTGCTCCAAAGGCGCCGGCAATGATCATCAAGATTAATATGGGAAGGTATTCTGTCGGTATGTAACTGCCTGGTGTTATCGGGTTCATAATTATTTCCCTCAATTAAATTATTTAATTACACCATAACTTTGAATTTATACTGTAACCCGTCAATTCTTGTCAAGTGAAAAGTTGGACCCCTTTCCGATCGTCATAATTTTACCGAATGAAACCGTACACTTAGACAGAAATGATCAGTTGCCGTTTTTTGCGCTCCCAGACGGGACTGTATAGCGAAATTATACACTGTGTTATATCCTAAACCCCTGAGAATAGTTATTTCGAGCACACTAGTTCCTTTTATAATTGAAATTAGCAGATATTGTCAAGTTAAGACAAACAGTCGCGGGCATGTCGTTCTTACTTGTTTTAATTTGCGGGGTTAAGTAAAATTTCCAGTGATGAGCATACTCGCAAAGATAGTCGGCATAAAAACAGAGCGCCTTGCATCCTCAAAGCGCATGCTCCCCCTCTCTGAACTGAAAGGACGCGTGCAGGACGCCGATAAGACAAGGGACTTCTCAGGCGCTTTGCAAAAGGGCGGGGAAAGAGGCATAAGGCTCATTGCTGAAATCAAAAAAGCTTCGCCCTCAAAGGGCCTTATCAGAAAGGATTTTGACCCTGCGGCTATAGCATCCGTCTATGAAAAAAAACCCGTAAGCGCCATATCCGTCTTAACGGAGGAGGATTCCTTTCAGGGTCATCTCTCCTTTCTCCGGATAGTCAGGGACAGGGTATCCAAGCCGGTACTGAGAAAGGATTTTATATTTGACGAATACCAGGTTTACGAGTCGCGGGCCAACGGCGCGGATGCGATACTCCTGATTGCGGCCCTGCTCGATAAAAGCCAGGCCGGCGAATACCTGCACCTTGCCCGGGAACTGGGTCTTTCCGTACTCTTTGAAGTGCATGACGAGGAAGAGTTGGAGAAAGCCCTCTTCATCAACGCAGGGATAATCGGGATCAACAACCGCAACCTCAAGACACTGCAGATAGACCTTGCCGCCACCTTCAGGCTGAAGAAAGACATACCCGAAGACAAGATCGTGGTAAGCGAAAGCGGTATCAGGAGCAGAGAAGATGTAATAAAACTGTCCGATGCCGGGGTCCATGCCATGCTCATCGGCACCTCCCTGATGGAAGCTGAGGACATCGGGCGCAAAATAGATATGTTGATGAACCATTCCTTATAGGGTTTTCTTTGCGCCACCTAAGGGACAGCGAGCAAAACACGAGAGCAGGAGTTTATTATACTAACAGGTGAAATCACGTGGAGCGCGAAACGCGATCCCTGAATGAGGTTGTTATGCAGCAGCTAAATTTAATTTTTTTCTTTCTTTTTTCCCGATTAGGTGCTTGTTTTTTCCATTTGCAGAAAAGATACTTCTGAAATGCCTGCTTTTTCTTTCGCATGTTCAATGGTCATGCTTACAAGGTTGCCCTTTTCATCCAAGTCTATGAAGAGATTTTCCGATATTTCTTTTGTCTCAACAACAGCAACATTTGAAAACTCAATCAACGCTGTATCTGTATCTGAGAAATAACGAATTTTCATTTTCCTTCCTCCTTAAAATTTCTATCAAAGAAAGCATTATGTGTAGGCGGTAATTTAACCTGCCCTACAGAGAGTAATTTTGGGCCTGGGGATATGGAGTTAAGACGCAGAGACCCGATAGCTCACCATATTGAAGACGAGCAGGGATCAGTATTGCTGCTATAGAGTTGTCGGCATCTATTTGGGCTTCTGTTTTCTGGCTAATCGATAAGACCTCCCCTCAAAAGCTATAAACC
>JAJZPZ010000190.1 GCA_021847795.1 Nitrospirota bacterium | reverse complement strand
CGGAGTTGGTCAGACGTATTTTCCGCCTTTACCTTGAAGGAAGCAGTATAATACAGATTACCAAGATATTGGGGTCGGAAGGGATCACCACCGTCACAGGTCTGACCAAGTGGTGCCCCGGAGTCATCGAAAAGATGCTGAGCAATGAAAAATATATGGGCGATGTCCTGCAACAGAAAACCTACACCATTGATTTTCTCACCAAAAAGCGGGTGAAGAACAAAGGCATCGTCCCCCAGTATTACATAGAGGATGACCATGAAGCCATTATCCCCAAGGACCTTTATTATCAGGTGCAAGAGGAAAAAGCAAGACGTGCAAGCCTTAGCAAAACTGCGGCAGCCCGAAGGGCAAAGCAAGAGAAGGAGAAAAGCAAGTACAGCTCCAAATTCGCCTTAACCGACATCATAGTATGCAAGGAATGCGGACAGCCTTACCGCAGGCAGGTATGGTCGAAATATGGACAGAAAACCGCCGTGTGGCGATGCGAGAACCGCCTGAAGAACGGAACGAAGAACTGCAAGCACTCCCCTACGTTCAAAGAGGAAATCCTGCATGAAGCGATAATGACCGCCATAAACAGCGTCGTGGAAAACCGTGGCGAGTTTGTAGGCGCCTTCCGTGAGAATGTCATACGAGTCATCGGCAGCTACTCCACCAAGAATGTACCCACCGAATATGACGGGCAGATCGAAAAGCTGCAGGGCGAGACGCTGGCACTGATAGAGGAAAATGCCAAACAAGGCTCTATCAAAGAGGATTTTGACGAAAGGTATAAGAGAATCGCAGAGCAGATCAACGACCTGAAGCAGAAAAAGCTGGAGCTGGTACGGGAGCAGAAAATGGCGGAGAATTTTCAGCACAGGCTTGACGATATGGATGTATGCCTGAAGAAAACCACCTACGAGGTCAGGGAGTTTGACAACGACTTGGTCAGGAGGCTCCTGCAGAGCATCAAGGCCGTCAAGGACGATCTGGTAGAGATCCAATTCAAATCCGGAATCGTGATGAACCAGCGGGTTTCATACTTTGATTAAAACGAGGCAGGGACGGCTAAAAAGGTCATCCCTGTTCTTTAATTAAAAAACACAGGGAGGGAATAGAGCATGCTAAATGAGAGAAATAAGGTTGAACGCCTTAAGGAAATGTATCCTAAAGGAACCCGCATTCGATTAGCTGCAATGTCTGGAGAAATGGATATGCCTTCAGGATTGATGGGGACAGTGGATTTTGTAGATGACATCGGTCAGCTTCAAATGACCTGGGACAATGGCAGAACCCTTGCCCTTGTTCCCGGTGAGGATAGTTTCTCAGCCATCTCACGACCGGAGTCGGTACTGACACGGACGGAGAAGCCGGATGCTCCGCTCATCGGCGCCAACGGAAACATCTTCAATCTGATGGGGATTGCCTCACGCACATTAAAAGCGGCAGGCATGCGGGAGCAGGCTAACCAAATGTATCAGAGGATTACCGCTTCCAGCAGTTACGGGGAAGCCCTGAATATCATCGGTGAGTACGTCAATTTTACAGAGGCAGATCAGCCGGAGCAATTAAATGACGAGGACGAGCAATTCGGTTTGAAAATGGAATGAAGGGTGAATAGGTGATGAACCAAAGGATTTCATACTTTGATTAACACAAGGCAGGGACAGCAGGAAAGCTGTTCCTGCATATACAATATCCTGAGAAGGCTAAAGTAGAGGGGTTCGTTGTGAAAAAGAAGTTAACTATTATTCCGCCACATGAGCAGAATGGTAAAAATATTCGAGCAGCAGCAGGATTATTGCGAGTTGCCGCATACTGCAGGGTCAGTACAGTTTTGGAGCAGCAGGAAAACAGCTACGAAGCACAGATTGCTTACTACACAGAAAAGATAAAAAACAATCAAAACTGGATTCTTGCCGAAATATACGCTGATGATGGAAGAAGCGCAACCAATACTAAAAAGCGCAATGATTTTAACGCCATGATAGAAGATTGTATGGCAGGTAAAATTGATATGGTGATTACCAAATCTGTCAGCCGGTTCGCGCGAAATACTGTGGATTCCCTGCTGTTTATACGGATGCTGAAAGAGAAAAATATCGGCATTATATTTGAAAATGAAGGCATTAATACCTTGAAAAACACGGGAGAACTACTGATCACTGTCTTAAGCAGCCAAGCGCAGGAAGAAAGCCGTAACTTAAGTGAGAACACCCGGTGGGGTATCGTCCGGCAGTTTGAAAAAGGCATTTTTCATCTCAATCATGAAAAGTTTATGGGTTATACCGTAGATGAAAACGGTCAGTTGATTATTGTCCCGGAAGAAGCCGAAATCGTAAGAATGATTTTTCGGCTGTTCATAGAAGGCCAAAGCTATTCTCAAATATGCCGGATGCTGGAGTGCTCAGGTATTAAAACAGTTACGGGGAACACCAAGTGGACTCGGTGGGTCATTCAGAAGATGCTGAGCAATGAAAAATATATGGGGGATGCCCTGCTTCAGAAAACCTATACCATTGATTTTCTCACGAAAAAGAGAGTAATAAACAAAGGCATAGTACCGCAATATTACGTTAAAGGCAATCATGAATCCATTATCCCCGAGGATCTGTTCTTAAATGTGCAGAAAGAAAAGGTCAGGCGGACCAGTATGTCATGCGGTGAGAATACAGTGAGAAAACGGTATAGTGCTAAATACGCATTATCAAATGTTCTGGTATGTGGCGAATGTGGTTATCCCTACCGCAGGGTGACAAGGTCAAAGGCTGGGAAAGTAAAAATTGTCTGGCGCTGCGAAAATCGATTAAAAAATGGAATCAGAGATTGCAAAGACTCTCCATCTATCACTGAAGACGCTCTCCATAATATGGTTGCCGATGCTATAAAGAAGAACGTCACAGCTAAGGCAATTAATGAGTTCTTTCTTCCAGTATGTCAATATGACGACAGGTTAGTCCGTTTATTAATTAAGCGAATAGAAGTTAAACAAAATGGCAATTTAGAGTTTTGGTTTAAACACAATGACTAATTGACTGTTTTGCTTTAATAAATCTTGATAAAGCGTAATCGTCAAGGGTCATAAAACCCTTCAGGATGCGACTGTGGCTTCATTAGTAGCTTTATAGAAAATCCTAATATAAATGCTGGCAACACTAAAATCCTCAGTGCGCTGAGGGTTTTAGTGTTGGCAGGATGAAGATGACAAGGTAAAACTAATATACTCTTGTTTTTCTTCGCAGTTGCGAATATAATTAGCTTGTATAAATGTATTCATAGGAGTCGATGCTATGGAATTTTTGACAGCTAAAGAAGCTGCGGTGAAGTGGGGAATTACTCCCCGGCGTGTGCAAGTCCTGTGTGCAGAAGGCCGAATACCTGGTGCTTGGCGCTTAGGTAATGCATGGGCAATACCCGTAAATTCTGAAAAGCCTCGAGATGAACGCACAATATATAAAAGTAGTATAGATAACGGAGGGGAGAATGTCTGATGCGCTCTATTGAAATCTGTGCCGGAGCCGGCGGACAGGCGTTAGGATTGGAGCAAGCTGGATTTGAACATGCTGTATTAGTCGAAATAGACAAGGCAGCTTGTGCAACTTTAAAGACAAACCGCCCCAACTGGAATGTATTAGAAGGCGATGTTCGAGAGTTTAAAGCAACCAATCATCAAAATATTGACTTGGTTGCAGGAGGAGTTCCCTGTCCTCCATTTTCTGTTGCTGGTAAGCAATTAGGCAATGAGGATGAAAGGGATTTATTTCCGGAAGCTCTGAGAATTGTACGAGAAGCTAATCCGAAGGCTGTAATGTTGGAAAATGTCCGAGGATTGTTCGATCCAAAATTTAATGATTATCGCAATCACATTAAAGAACAATTAGAATTGATGGGTTACATATGTTTTTGGAAATTAGTACAGGCGAATCACTATAGCGTTCCTCAGCTAAGACCGAGAACCATACTTGTTGCGCTTAAACAGCCATATGCGGATCACTTTATCTGGCCTTTAGGTATCGTAGCACCGCCACCTACTGTAGGGCAAGCGCTTTATCATGAGATGGCGAGTAATGGATGGGAAGGTGCGAAGGAATGGGCTGATCGTGCAAATGACATTGCACCTACCATTGTTGGCGGAAGCAAAAAACATGGTGGCGCTGATTTAGGCCCTACTCGCTCCAAGCTTGCATGGTCTAAGCTAGGCATAAATGGGCATGGACTTGATGAAATGCCTCCTTCAAAAGGATTTACGGGCACACCCAAATTGACAGTGAGAATGGCAGCCTTAATTCAGGGATTTCCTCCTGATTGGGTTTTTGTCGGAAAGAAAACGCCAGCATACCGACAAGTTGGGAATGCGTTCCCTCCACCTGTTGCTAAAGCAATAGGTACAGCTATAAAGAAAGCTCTATTGCAAGGCGACAAAGAATTTAATTTGGAGGAAAACGTATATGAAGAATCTTGGAGCGCGCGATAAACTGCGTAAGTATTTTTTAGATCATCTTGGTGAGGTATTAGATTCAGATACATTAAGAGAAATTGCCGGAATCAGCGAATGGGCTCGTCGTGTTCGTGAGCTTCGAAATGAAGAAGGCTATCAAATATTAACTCATCATGACCGTTCTGATTTAAAACCTGGACAGTATGTCCTTGATAATCCTAAACCACAGCCAGCATTTGCACGGGAAATCAGTAAAGAAACCCGTGCTTATGTGCTTGACCGTAATGGTTTTACTTGCCAGATGTGTGGTGCTGTTGCGGGTGAACCTCATCCATATGACCCAACGAGGAAAACTCGGTTACATATTGGACACATAATTGATAAAAGCATGGGAGGAACCGACGATCCTGCTAATCTTCGTGCTATTTGCAGTGTTTGCAATGAAGGCGCCTCTAATTTGACCTTGGATAGACCTTCTTATGAAAAATTGCTAATTCAGGTAAGGAGAGCGACGGGGGCGGATCAACTCAAAATATTGGAGTGGTTAATGAAAAAGTTCCCAGAGCAGGCGCAAAAGCTGATTAAGAACGAAAGCGATAATTGAGTAAGCCATAGATAGATGCTTTAAGCATTGGCATTTAGGCGGTGACTATTGAGAGCCTTTTGCATAAATTGGGGTGAATAAATGTATTCAGATAAAATAAAAAAGGTACGACAGGAAGCTCAGGAAGTAAACGTTGCAAACAAAATAATTGATATGCTTGATAAGTTGCGCTTAAGTGCTAATGAAAATAGTCCCAGAAGATGGATCTGGGAATTGTTACAAAATGCAAAGGATATTACTAACTCAACGGGAAGAGTAAAAGTTATAGTGCGTTTTAATGAAGAAAAAGGAGAGCTGGAATTTAGTCATAACGGTAAACCGTTTACAACTACCCAGCTAGTCTATTTGATTGAACAAGTTTCAACAAAAGAACGTAATGAAGGGAATACCAGATCAGAAAAGAAAAGCGGTAAATTTGGAACTGGTTTTTTAACAACGCATTTATTATCTGAGAAAGTAGTTGTTAGCGGAATCTTAGCTGATGAAGGGGCACAGTTAAGGAGTTTTAATGTGCACTTAGACAGGTCTGGTAAGAACAAGGATGAAATCATAAGAGCTATACAAGTTTCATATGCAGAATTGGAGAATAGTACCTTTTTATCCCAAACAAAAGTTTTTAACGAGAACAGTTATAACACTACTTTTCGGTAGGAGCTAAATAAAGATGGAATAAAAGTTGCTAAAGTCGGAATGGAGGATTTGGATGTGTCTATTCCGTATGTCCT
>JAJZPZ010000189.1 GCA_021847795.1 Nitrospirota bacterium | reverse complement strand
CCTCTATGGCTCCGGCGGCTTGAGAGCCATCGGTTTTATATCCCTTATAATGAAATACCGGCATGTCAGTGACGAGTAACCTTATCAGTAACGAGTAACTTTATCAGTAACAAGTAACAAGTGACGAGTAACAAGTAAAGGATCTGAAGACAGTGACAAGTCCGAAGACAGTAACGAGTAACGAGTGACAAGTGACGAGTTTTTGGAGTCTTTAGTCTTTAACTTGTTACTTGTTACTTGTAACTTGTTACTGTCTTTAGAGTTACTTGTTACTTGTAACCTGTCACTGTTTTTATTGTTACTTGTCACTTGTTACTATCCGTTCATCCTTCAATATAGTCTTTCTGGGTCACCCTGAGGACTTCCTCAATGGTTGTAATGCCCTGCACGGCTTTTTCGAATCCGTCAGCCCTCAGGGTCCTCATGCCCCTTGAGGACGCAAGGTTTTTAATACTCTGTGCATCTGTCTTGCCCGTTATCATCTGCCTCACGGGGTCATCAATCAAAAGAAGCTCAAATATCCCCGATCTGCCGAGATATCCTTTGCCGATGCATTTTTCGCATCCCCTGCCCCTGTAGAGGACAGTAGATGAAACATATTTTCGTTCCTCTTCCGTGGGTTCGTATGACTCCTTGCAATGCGGGCATATTGTCCTTACAAGCCTCTGGGCCAGGATTCCGACCAACGAGGAAGCGGTAAGAAAGGGCTCTATTCCCATATCGATAAGCCGTGTAATCGCAGAGGAGGCGTCGTTCGTATGGAGGGTGCTCAGTACGAGATGGCCGGTAAGTGATGCCTGGATAGCTATTTCAGCAGTTTCAAAGTCCCGTATCTCACCCACCATGATGACATCCGGGTCCTGTCTGAGGATGGACCTCAGCCCCGAGGCAAAGGTAAGGCCTATTTTGGGATTCACATGGATCTGCCCGATTCCCTTCAACTGGTATTCAACGGGGTCTTCAACGGTGATTATGTTTTTTGCAACGGTATGGATTCTGTTTAACGCGGCATAGAGCGTGGTCGTTTTGCCGCTTCCTGTAGGGCCTGTCACCAGCAGTATCCCGTTGGTCCTCTGCAGGAGACCCTCAAGGGACCGTACATCTCCGCTGTCGAGACCTACCTCGTGCAGGCCGATAAGGCCGTGCTTCCTGTCGAGCAGCCTCAAAACAGCCCTTTCTCCGAACGTAGTCGGGATGATGGACACCCTGATATCGATGTCACGGCCTCCGATGAGGAGCCTGATCCTCCCATCCTGTGGCAGCCTTTTCTCCGCAATATCGAGATTCGCCATTATTTTCACCCTGCTGATAAGGGCGTCCTGGATGATCTTGGGCGGGGTCAGGACCCTGTGGAGTATTCCATCTACGCGCAACCGCACGTCTAGTTCTCTCTCGTAGGGCTCTACGTGGATATCGCTTGCCCGCTCTTTGACCGCCTGCTGCAGGATCGCGTTCAGGAGGCGTATGATGGGCGCATCTTCCGTGAGTTCGAGAATATCCTTGGGTTTTTCGAATTCAGTTGCAACAGAGGAGAGGTCTTCACCTGTTATATTGTCCATCACCTCTTCAGCAGAACCGGCCTGCCCGTAAAATTTGTTGATCGCATCAAGAATTACCCTGGAAGCTACGTGCAAAGGCAGGGGTTTCAGGTTGTATATCTTGGAGAGGTCCCAGAGGGCGAGCACTCCTTTTTCGTCGGCAACAGCGCCGACGAGGCACCCTTCCTCTCTCCTGAGGGGCATGACCATATTGCACTTCGCAAAGGAGAGCGGTATCTCTTTAACAAAGGACATTTCCACGTCCTCGTCTTTAATGATGTCGATGGTTTTCATGTTCAGGCTTTTACTTTATCATGTAGTTCAACTCGGCAGACTCCACTTCAGGCATGGAGGAGAACTCTTTGACCGCATCTGCAGGGGTCTTTCCCTCTTTCAGGCGCACCTGATAGACCCTCATGCCTTTCGAGTACCCTATGACTGTCCCGCCCTTGCCGGTTATAAGGGCAAGGCCGGCATCTTCTGAAACGCCTGCCCGGAACTTTACAAGGACCTCATTTTTATAATAAAAGTCCTGTGTGCCGCCAAGATTCAAATCCCTCTGCTTTTCCTTTGTTATCATCGAAAGGTTGTCCGCTTCCTTTACTATACGGGGCGTAATGAAGACAAGCAGGTTCGTTTTCTTCTTTACAACGTTCTTTTGCTTGAACAGCCATCCTATGAGCGGGATATCTCCCAGCAGAGGCACCTTTGTCACTGACTCGTCAGTCCTTTCCTGCATGAGACCGCCGATCACCACGGTCTCCTTGTCCTTCACCACTACCGATGTTTTCGTGGAGCGCTTATCAGTAGTGGGCCCCAACTGGTTGTTGGTGCTGGTTACCGCTGAAATTTCCTGGTAAATGTCGAGTTTTACATAATCACCTTCCGTTATCTGGGGAGTGAGCTTCAGTTTTATGCCCACATCCTGCCGTTCAATGGAGGTGAGGGGCAGATATGAACTATTTGTCGTGCCGACGACCGTAGGCGTGGCCTGCATCTGAGTGATGAAGGGGACATTCTGGCCAACCATGATCTCGGACTCCTTATTGTCGGCAGTAAGCAATTGCGGGGTCGAGAGCACATTGACCACGCCTTTAAAATCGTCAAGGCTGAAGATGGCTGCAAGCCTCGGTATGGCAGCTCCGGCGAGGCCCCCCAGCATGCCGGCCGGCAAAGTGTAGGAACCACCGCCGAGGCCCCCGACGGAAAGGCCCGTCATGCCGGTCACTATTGATTGAAGAGTGGCGCTGGTGAAGTTCCCAAGTCCTCCTATAGCGACGGGCTGCCCGTTTACGGTTACCGCCCCGCGCCATTTTGAGCCGAGGCTGAGGAGTTTGTCGATGGAAACTTCCGCAATCATCGCCTCCACAAAAACCTGCCGCCTTCTCTTGTCGAGCTGCTTAATGATCTGTGCGAGGTTCTGATAATCAGCGGGAGATGCAACTACGACCAGCGAGTTCGTCGCCTTGTCAGCCGTGATGTTTATCCCGCCCACTGACTCAAAAGGAGCAACCGGAGACCCCTGCATGCTTGTCTGCCTGGCAGATTGCGTTCCCTTCAGCATTCCCTCCAGGACCTTTGCCAGTTCCGTGGCATCGGCGTTTTCGAGAAAAAAGACATTTACCCTCCCCTGGGCTTCAGGAGAAGGCACATCGAGAAGCTTTATAAGGGATTTTATCGATTCCCTGATATTTTTATCTCCGAATAGTACCACTGCATTCAGCCTTGTGTCAGGCACCACCTTTGCTTTTTCAGCCGAATAGGGCTGCTGCACATTCCCTGGTCTGCGGCTCATACCTTCATTCAATATCCTGGCTACTGCCTCGGCGCTCGAATTTTTCAGGAGAACGATCTCAGGCTCTTCCTCGGTATAAGGCTGGTCAACAGTATCGATAATGGACAGTATCTTTTCGACATTCAGCCCCGAATCTATGATCAACAGCATGTTCGAGGGGCCGAAAGAGGACAAATACCCGTCCTTTGAGATAACGGGCTGCAGCAGTTTAAGGGCATCATCGGAGGAAATGCTTTTCAGCTTGATCAGCCTGGCGATGTAGCCGTCATTGACGGGTTGCCTGTCTTTTGTAACCTTCAACCCTTTCTGCCTGGCCTCTGAAGAGGGGATTATCTTATACGCATCCACACCGGAAGGCACTACGGTGTATCCTTTCAGCTCAAGCACGGAGACAAAGAGGTTGTAAGCGTCGTCAATGCTTAATCTGGAAGGGGTGATGATCGTTATCTTCCCCTTGACCCTTTCGTCGAAAATGAAATTCTTTTTCGTGATCTCGCTGATGAATTTCGTAATCGCGCCGAGGTCGACATCGACAAAATTAAAGGAGACCTTTTGCCCGCCGGCATGCTCTCTTTTATGCGGCTGGTTTGAGGTATCGGCAAAGGAGACAGTCGCAAAAGGAAAGTAGCAAGTAACGAGTAACAAGTAACAAGTGACGAGGAACCAGCGACGAGCAACCAGCTTCATGATCTCTCCTTTTTTGATATATTCAATGACTTTGCAAGTCCGCTAAGCATTCTTGATATCTCGTCAAGTTCATTGAGGAAGTTTGAAGTCTCTTTTATATAACATAACCTTTGAGCAATCAGCAATTGCGTTTCCAATTCAGCAATAGAACCCTGCGCTATTGATAAAAATTGCCTAAACTCTTTCTTGCTGTGCCTTCCGGCTCCTTCAGCTATATTGCAAGGTATTGACACGGCTGCTCTCCTTATCTGTTGAGTAAGTCCGTACATTTCATTCTTAGGAAAATCTTCAGTCAATTTGTAGATTTTCACTACAAATTCAATGCCCTTTTTCCAAACTTCCAGTTTATGATGACCTTTCATCCCTGCCCTTTTCTTATTACTCGTTACTTGTTACTCGTCACCGTCTTTAGAGTTACTCGTTACTTTTATTTTATCTGATAGGTCATCGTCATCCTGGCGCCGCCCCTCACGATATCAAGCTGGACCCTGTCCATCCCTTTTAAAGCGGTAAAGGCCTGGAGTGCATTTTCCGGATTCGAGATATTGAATTCATTAATTCTCAAAAGCACATCGCCGTTTTGCAAACCGAGGCCCTGGTAAATCCCGCCGGGCTTCACCTCGCGCAGGATAAATCCCTGCTGCCTCCCGTCGGCAAGATTCGGCAAAAGGCGGGCATCGGTCATGATCTGGTTCGGCCTCTCCACAGCCTGCTGCACTTTCCGCTGGTCAATAATGTAGGCGCCTTCGCCGGTTTTTTTTGCAAAGGCAGAGGGCTGAACGCTGTTCTGGACAGGCTTCGCATCCACTACGGCAAGAAAATCAGCGACAGGGACCTCAACAAGAGCGCCGTTGTTTTTTATAAATATCCTGTCTTTTTCGACTTTCTGCAATATTCCATAACCCGGGACCGCATCTCCTGTCCTGAAGACCTCCTGGTCGTTGCCCTTGACTGAAAATACAGCATAGCTGTATCTCGGAGGACCTGAAACCGTACCCACAAGGATAAGGCCGGCAATGTCCGGGTTTTGTACGGACTGATCTGCGGATGAAGAGAGTTGCTTCAGCTCCCCGGCAGGGCCGAAGGGGTTGTTCCTGACAATGGGGGCGTATTCCTGGAAGCTCCTTTTTGCTACGCGCGCTGCGGCCTGTGGTAAGGGGGCGGGCCGCTCTTTCTTTCCATGGGCCAGTGAGAAAATATCCCTGGCAAAGACAAGGACGAGAATGACCAAAAACAATCCCATCACCACATTCAGCACAGAAAGCATTTGGGGCAGCAGTTTGGGATAATTCGATTTTAGCCTGTCAAAATATTGTACATTCATCGCAAAGCCATGATAATGTAGCGTCTTAGTACCTTATTTGTCAAGAAAAGAAACTTTTTGTGTCAAGAAACTTTTTGGGGAGAGCAGGGGCGTAATTCCTGTCGGCATCGTATCTCTTTGCAGATAAAAGACAAAAGAATTTTCCGGGGCACACAATGACTATGATGGTATTGCTGCGCATGATTGTTATTTTGACGGCAAGGGCTTTATATGTGAAAAGCTAAGGCAGAACTTTTATGCCGATCCGGGGATTTCCGTATCGGATCTCTATCTGCATACCGATCCCCCTGTACGGGAGGTAATATGTTTTCGGCAACGGGACGGCTTTCCAACTGACATTCTCCAGGAGCGACTTCAATTCATCCGATTCCGAAGACACCTCGACGTTTTCTAATGTACCGTCCTCCTGGTACAGCAATTTTACAAATGCGGTT